>RGBY01000620.1 GCA_009919445.1 Planctomycetia bacterium | reverse complement strand
GGGAGGCAATTTGCTGCTGTGGTTCAGCAGGTCGATCGCCGCTACATCGAATCTGTCGATGCTGGGCAACTCTTCAAAGCCGCGATGAATGGGCTGTTCACGTCTCTGGATGCGAATTCCCGCTACGTCGATGCTGCCACCTATCTGGAATTGAATGACACCCGAGGTGAGGCCTCGGCAGGCATAGGGGTTGAAATCGCGACGGTGGAATCCCCTCGTGGAGTCGTTGTCGTTGCTCCGGTTCCCGACGGCCCGGCCTGCCAAGCCGGGCTTATTGCTGGTGACCGAATCCTCGCAATCAACGGCGAGCCTGTCGCTGATCTAAGCCTCCAGCGGGTTGCAGAGAAACTGCGTGGGCCCGAGGGAACCAGTCTCCGTCTTGAGGTTGTGACGCCTCCCGAAAACAACTCCCGAGCGATAACCATCTCCCGGGAGCCGCTGTCGGTGGCCAGCATCCAGGGTGACAGGCGGCTGGCTGACGGCCATTGGAACTGGTGGCTGGAGGGGGAACCGGGGATCGCCATGATTAGAGTCAAGCGATTCGGTGAAGGGACCAGTTCGGAAATTGCCGAAGTACTGACGACATTGAACTCGGAGACCCCACCGTCCGGTTTGGTGCTTGATCTCAGAGGGAATCCTGGCGGCTTGTTCGAGGCCGCCGTGGGTGTCTGTGATCTCTTTCTGCAGGAAGGCACGATCGTCACCACCAACGATCGTCGCCAAACGTCGGCCCGCCAGACCAGGCAGGCCACCCCGGGAGATTTACTCAATGGAGCTGAAATTGTCGTGCTCATTGATGATCTCACAGCCAGTGCCGCCGAAATCGTTGCGGCCTGTCTGCAGGACCATGGCCGGGCGACCATCGTCGGCAGTCGCTCCTACGGCAAGGGCTCTATTCAGGTTTTGGTGCCTTTGCCCGATAAAGCAACGGCGATTGAGCTTACGACGACCGAGTACCGGAGACCGTCGGGAGCTACTATCGATCGGCCAGCTGCCACCGCTACCGATCATCCCTGGGG
>RGBY01000619.1 GCA_009919445.1 Planctomycetia bacterium | reverse complement strand
TTCCGCTGGTGAGTGGCTATCGCCTCGCCTTGCTTGAAGCCCCGGCAGCCGCGTTGGACGAGGCCGACACGCCTGCCGGCTCAGGGGTTATGTCGGTGGACGCAGCCGTCACGGCAGCCTGGGCGGATGCCGGTGTGGCCGTTGAGCCAGCCGCCGCTCGCCTGCGGCGGCTCTACGCAGTCCAGAATACTTTTCTTGCGGGTTTTCAGACGCTTGGCACGCTTGGGCTGATGCTCGGAACGATCGGTCTGGCCGCCGTTGCCGTCCAGGGAGTCATCGAACGCCGTGGGGCTCTGGCCGTGCTGCAGGCCATTGGGTTCACCCGTCGCCGACTGGCTCGCCTGCTCTGGCAAGAAATGATGCTGCAGGTGCTCGTTGGGCTAGGCCTTGGGGCAGGCGGTGGTCTTCTGGCCAGCCTGCCATTTCTCACCGGTGGCCGGCTGGGGATACCCTGGGGCTGGCTTGCCGTGTCCCTGGGTGGCACCCTGTTGGCAGCCACGCTTGCTGGCTGCCTGGCGGTCTTATGGATCACAATTCCGCCGCGTCCGATCGAACAATGACGCTGCCCCCAGCAATCAGTTTTGCCAGTGAGGCCCGCTCCCGGTAGGGTCTGCAGTGACGAGGTGGCCCGAGTGTGCCCGGGCCCAGCACCATCAGAGGAAGAAAGCCTGCGATGCATATTGCCGTCATCCTTCCCCGCTGGGTCGGTGATCTGGTCATGTCGACCCCGATGATTCGTGCGGTTCGACGGCACTACGGTGAATCAGCCCGGCTCACGGCCGTGATGAAGCCGCTGTATGCCGAAATCTTCGCTGGCACTGACTGGTTCGACGGGCTGATTCCCTATGACCGCCACAGTCGCGATCGCGGAAGCCAGTTCGCCGCCGCAGCGGCAGCCCTCCGGGCTGATCCTGTCGATATTGCCCTCCTCGTACCGAACTCACTTTCGTCTGCGGCACTCGCCTGGTGGGGTGGCTGCCGGCGGCGGGTTGGCTATGCCCGGCACGGGAGGCGTCTGC
>RGBY01000618.1 GCA_009919445.1 Planctomycetia bacterium | reverse complement strand
GCGGGGCAGAGTGGGCCCAGGAGGGCGAGGCAAGCCAACAAAGGCAGGCGGGCCAGGACAGGCGGCATAGCGAGAGCCTCCGTAAGTGATGAGTACCCTCTCACTGTAGCAGCCAGCGATGGCTGACGCCGCTACGTGGGGCGAGTCGGGCCTGGTAAACGGGGCAAGCCACCGAGCAGTGTCACCGCAATAACCGGCAGAGATTTCCAACTTTCGTCAATGCGAACGACCTGCAGAACCGATACCGAAAGAGCATGCCGCCTCAGCGGCGACCGCTTCCTGATCCACGGGACGACTGAGAAATGGCGACGAAAACGCGATTTTCCCGACTTCAAGCCAAGATTCGCAAGTCTGCTGTCGCGGCGACACTGGCCCTGGCGGCCGCTGTGACGGCGACCCTGCCGGCGGGAAGGCTTCGGGCTAGTGACTGGATGCCGCTGCTGCCCGATCAGGACTTCTACGACTTTCAGATCTTCGCCCCGCCGGACCTCGGCAACTACAACATCTGGCGGCGAGAGGATGACGGGGTCTATTTCAACTACGACCGGCTGTATTGGGGAATTACCATTCCGCGGACGGTACCTGTTGGTACCACACCGGGAGGCTTGAACATCATTCCGAGTCAGCCGGTGTCACCGTTCACCGTCGCTGATCTCAACAACGACTATCTCCAGTTCGCGGAAACCAACCCGATCATCGTCAACCAGACAACCGACGGGATTACCACGACGACAAGCCTAGAGAACATCTCTTCAAACACCACGATTTTTGAAATTGGCTCTGACCCGTTGCGGCTGGATCTCAACACCAGTTGGATGCGGACGAAGATGACCTGGGGGAATCGTTACGAGGGCGGCTGGTCATACGGAGGACGGGGCGTCCACATCTCCTACTTTCAGATCGGGAAGCAAGAGCAGAGCTTTGGGACGAGCAATGAGTTTGCGGTCAACTCCCCAACTCAGACCTTCACCTTCACCAATAGCACGTCGGGAGGCGGTGCTGGTGCTGGCGGTGGCGGTG
>RGBY01000617.1 GCA_009919445.1 Planctomycetia bacterium | reverse complement strand
CGTGGCATCGGAGCAGCAGCCGTTTCCGATGGCACGCGACCTGGCCGGGCTGCGGGAAGACCTTGTCGTAGTCGACACATCACTCGCACCCAAGACATCGCCCGTTCTTGAGGCCGCCACCGCCGCTAGAGCCTGTCGGGTGGACGGACTGGAGGTGGCCACGGCAATCCTCGCCATCGACTTTCAGCGACTCACCGGCATTGAAGCTGATACCGAACTGCTGCGGGACGCGTTGGATGAGTTTTTAGATTGCTAGCCGCTGGCTTCAGGGAAAGCTCGGGCATCCTGCCCGACTTGGCTTTGGGGAGAAATGCCACAAAGCCAAGGTTGTGACCTTCCGCCGGTGCGTACGGTCGACATTCTGTCACCGAGCAGCACAGAACGGCTGCCCAGATGGCCGGCGCGAATATCTAGTAAGAGGGCGCGGGCGTATCAGGAGCGGCAGGCCTTATGGGACTGTCACGCTGCTGCCGAATTGCGACTGGCGCCCCACCTCACTCACCCGCGAGGCGATTGATTTTCTTGAGCATCGCTCCAGCACTGCTGCGAACCTCCGCAACCTTGTCGCCTTGCAGCTTTTCCACTTGCTCGGTCACTGCACCCGGCGGCTGCTCGCCGGTGGCATCAATCAACAAAGCGACACCTCGCAGAGCATTGACCACCAGGAGCACCCGTTTGTACCGCTGCGACTGCTCCTGATCAGATGAGGCTGCTGTTGTCTCGATGTCGGGGGTTGCTAATAGTTCAGCCAATGCGTCATAAGCCTCGCTGTTGCCCAGCCGCGCCAGCCCCAACGCTGCGTTTGCCCGCACATCGGCGTTGTCATCAGCTGCCAGCCGCAGCAGGGCCTCAACACCTTGATCCCCACCTAGCACACCCAGCGTAAAGCCACAGGCATTCCTGACCTTTGAATCGGGTGAAGTAGAGGCCTGCACCACAGCTTGAACCACACCCTTGCGATCCGTGAATGACCGTCCGGCTTCATTCAAGTTGGTTGCCAGCACCGCGAGTGCCTCAACT
>RGBY01000616.1 GCA_009919445.1 Planctomycetia bacterium | reverse complement strand
TTCGAGCCATCCGGTGTTCCAAGCTCTTAAAAAGCCTACGAATCCCCTTCTTCGCGAACGGTAACCCATAAACAGCATGTCTTGAGACCTCGGGTGCCAAATTTAACAATCGGCACCAATCCTCAATCGTTGTCCCGTAGGTCGCCAGCTTGTCTCCACCTATGGGCCCCATCCTTCAGGAAGCCCCCAGCGGAAGCTGGGGGATCAGCCCGCACCTATCCCCGGGCTTGCGACCTAGGCTTCCTCGTGCCGCACGCGTCGCGGTGAGCCTCCATCAACTGGCTTCGCCAGGCAGCCATCGCCGCAGGAGGGCGGGGAATGATCCGAAAAGCTCACCCCGACTCACCGCCTCATCGACCCCAGCAGCAACGGCCTCCTCAAGCCTCTGCTTGTGAACGTGAGGCCCGAAGGCAATGAGTCGCGCAGGAGGCTGCTTTTCAGCCAGCCCGTCAAGAAGTGCCCGCACGCGGGACACAATAACCGCCGGATCGTCCACAAAGGCCTGCAGGTCAAGGATCACCAGATCGAAGTGCGTGCCTCGCGGCGTGTCATCCAGACTTCGCAGCGTTTCCAAAAGCCCATCGGCCTGACGGGTCAATCCCGCCAATTTGCTCGTCGAAAGCAAATCGGGCGAAATCAGGAGGATCTGTAAGTCCGTCGCCATATCACCTGCTCCGTGTGTTCCGGGAACCCCGGGTTGACACAGACCATACACCGTAGGCCGACGATCCGTCGAGTCAGCACCAGCCCGCGGGTGGCTCCCTTCGCTGCTCGTGGAGAAGACCTCCGGAAGCTTTAAAATGGCAACGGTTCAGCTGGGGAAGCACCCGAACGCCCAACAGGGCTTCAGACGTAACGGTCGCCACGCCCCCAGCAGCAAATTCCACAGCCTGCTACGGGCGGCTTGTGACCAGATCAGGATCGACGATGGCCCCAATGCGTGTGGTAACGTCTTCGAGGTGAGCCCGACTTGCATGGTCAAGAACAAGTGCCGAGTCTTCGGCATCGGCCAACGCTAGA
>RGBY01000615.1 GCA_009919445.1 Planctomycetia bacterium | reverse complement strand
CAGGGCCTACCACCTGCTCCGCAGGGACTATCAGGCTGAACAGAAACTCGCCCTCACCTGCTCGGTAGCGGATTCTCCTCGCCTTGCAGAGCTCGTTAGGTCACTGGACCTCCAACGCGATGTTCTTTTTCTTGAGCGGCTGACCGATGCCCAACTTGCCGCCTGTTACTGGCAGGCTGATCTTGCTGTGAATCCAAGCCTCAGCGAGGGAGCCTGCCCGTTCACCCTTACCGAGGCTCTCTCCGTCGGCACGCCAGTGGTGATGGGGCGGCTTGCAGTAACTGCCGAGTTGATCCTAGAGCCACGCCTCAGGGATACCATGCTGTTTGATCCCTATGACTGGCGTGATATGGCACGGGTGATTCACTGGGGGCTCATCAACCGGCACGAACTGTTGGCGATGCAGCAACCGTTATACAATCACCTGGCATGTCGAGGCTGGCGGGAAGCTGCTGACGACTACCTACGCGTGCTTGAGCATGCTGCTCAAAAAAAACCAGTTGGTGGCAGTGGTCGCTCCGGTCGCTAACAAAGACAATTGATGAACTTTGTCCCTGACCTGCTTCGTCTCCTTCCCTTTGACACTAGTCAGAGATGCTGCAATCGGGACCGTGATTACTCCGGCAGGATTTCGAACATCTCAAACGGGTCGAGACTGAGAAATTCGAGTTCTGGCAGGAGTGCGTCACTTTGAAAGATCAGCTGCATTTGGGCAACAAAAACCGCCCGCTCTGGCTGAGAAACGCCAGCGGATTTTCCAGGCTGATTTTTTCGATCAGCTGCTGGGTATGGCCCCGCCGTCGCATCTCGACGTGGCACTTGGGCACCGACAGAGGGTCACTCGGACCCCAGTCGCCGGCTGAGTTGATCCAGAGCCGCTCATTGCCATAGCACTCGATGATGTCGACCGCCCGCTGGGGAGTGCACTTACTGTCAGGGTAGAGCGTCATGCCCGCCCAGTAGCCACGGTCAAGCACCTCAGCCACGGTGTGTTCTTCGACATGGTCAATCAACACCCGG
>RGBY01000614.1 GCA_009919445.1 Planctomycetia bacterium | reverse complement strand
GCAGGATGCCGAAAGGCTAGGCGGACCAGTCACCTGGATGCAGCGATCAAAAATCACTGGTGGATACGTTGATGCAGCGATCGCATTCATCGATAAGGCGGTCGAGTCTGAACAACCGTTTTATCTCAATCTTTGGCCGGATGATGTCCATGGGCCGTACTGGCCACCAGTCGAGCAGTGGGCGGATGACCGAGTCGGTCGTTTTCGGGCTGTTCTTGAGGCAATGGATCGGCAGCTGGCCAGGTTGTTCAAGCAAGTCAGCTCAAACCCGAAACTTCGTGACAATACCCTTATTCTGGTCTGTTCCGATAACGGACCTGAGCCGGGTGTCGGTTCAGCAGCTTCGTTACGGGGGAGTAAAGCGACGCTTTACGAAGGTGGTATTCGGTCGCCACTGATTGTCTGGGGTCCGGGCCTGCTCAAACCTTCTGTCTGCGGAAGCGCCGACGAAACCTCAATCTTCGCCGCATTTGATTTGGTGCCTTCACTGCTGGTGATTGCGGGTGTAGCCAAGCCCGAGGCAGTAGCCTTTGACGGCGATGATGTTTCAGCGGCACTGCTTGGTGAGCAGCCGACGAGTCACTCGGGTTCTCTCTGTTGGCGACGACCGCCTGATCGCAAAATGTTTCCACCCTTGGGCAGTGCGGTGCTCCCAGATTTGGCAATTCGTGAGGGGAAGTGGAAGCTGCTGTGTGACTACGATGGCCAAAATCAACAACTGTTTAACCTGCGGCAAGATCCTGAGGAGCAGCAGAATCTCGTCAGCGAGCATTCTGAGGTTGCGAGCAATCTAGCTGAGCAGGTCGTTGCCTGGCACCGCGCTCTGCCAGCCGATAAGGGGCCGGCTTTGGGAAAGAATGTCCTTCAGCAAGAGCAGCTTGGGCCGGGCAATGTCCTCGGCCGCACCGTTCTTGCGGCCGATACTTCAACCCAAAGTCTCGCAGCAATCGATGCAAACGGACAGGTTGAGTGGAAGATTCGCTGTGGAGCAATTCACGACCTGCACCTTTTGGCAGACGG
>RGBY01000613.1 GCA_009919445.1 Planctomycetia bacterium | reverse complement strand
GCTTGCCGTCACTTGGATGCTCTTTCAGGTCACGCCGGTCGGCTTCATCCCCGAGCAGGACAAGGGCTATCTGATTGCCGACGTGGTGCTGCCAGAGGGAGCGAGTGTGCAGCGGACGGCCGCGGTTATGGCAACGCTTGAGCGGCGGGCTCTCGAGGAGCCGGGAGTGGCCCATGCGGTTTCGGTCGCTGGCCGGTCGGTGGTGCTAGGGGGCAATTCGCCGAACTGGGGTGCCATGTATGTGATGCTCGACAGCTTCGCGGAGCGGCCGGGGGCTGGGGCCTCGGCCGAGGCGATTGCCGCTCGGCTGCGACGTGACTGGCAGGCTGCGGCGGACGACGCCCGGGTGGAAGTCTTTGGCCCACCACCGGTGGATGGCCTGGGTACCGTGGCAGGCTTCAAATTGGCGGTGGAGGATCGCGGTGACTATGGTGCCGCGCAACTGGAACAAGTGACGGCAAACCTGATTGCCGACTGCCGAGAGGACAGCCGGCTCACCGGCCTGTTTACGAACTATTCCGCGAGTGCTCCCTGGCTGTTTCTCGATATCGATCGTGAAAAGGCCGCAGCACTGGGAGTACAGCTGGCCGACCTGTTTGAGACGCTGCAGGTGCAACTGGGCTCGTACTACATCAACAACTTCAACCGGTTCGGCCGGTCGTGGCAGGTCAACGTGCAGGCTGATGCCCGGCACAGAGGCGACCTCCGCCGGGCGATTGAAGACCTCAAGGTACCGGGAGCCAACGGGCAGGCAGTGCCCTTGGCGACGCTTGTACAGGTGAAGGATCGGGTCGGCCCCTCCCTGGTGATGCGGTACAACCTCTACCCCACCGCAGCCGTCTACGGGAAACCCGCCCCCGGAACAGGCAGCACCTCGGCGCTAGCCATCGTTCGCGAGCACTTTGACCGGCTGCAAGAGCAGGCGACTATTCCACCACTGTTTGCCGCTGAGTGGACCGAGATGGCCTTTATGCAGATCCGCTCAGGGGCGACGGCTACGTTTCTGTTTGTGTTGGGGGT
>RGBY01000612.1 GCA_009919445.1 Planctomycetia bacterium | reverse complement strand
AGAAAGCCCGGTATCGCCGGTTCGACAACCGGGCCGGTCTCATCCATCCAGTTGCCTCGAGGGAGCAGCCGAACCGTACGGGGCTGCTCCAGCGACCGAGTCACCATCAACATCCGGTTAAGGCTCTTTCTCTCTTGCTCAAGGCGGACAAGTTGCTGCCGGGCCTCGACTACTTCTGGAGGCTCTGCGGCCACAGCAGGCTGTTGCCTGTCTTCAGCCTGCGACTTTCCGTCGGTAGCCGTGGCTGCAACTGGCTTGACCTGCTGGCTGGCTGCTACCGGCTTGGGGGACGGTGGCAGCCGCTGTTTGAGGTTTTTGATCTCGGAGTCAAGGATGGTCACCCGCTCGCGGTCGAACGGGCTGACAACAGCCTGCTCGGGTTCCCGTTTTGTTGGCAGGCTGTTGGTGCCGCCACCAAAGCCACCCTTGCCCATGTGCTTTTCATCATCGATATCTGCGAAGAAGGCCCCAAGGGCGTAGAAGTCGCGGGCGGTGTAGGGGTCGTACTTGTGGTCGTGACACTGGGCGCAGCCAACGGTCGCCCCGAGCCAGACGCCCGACACGTTGCGAATCCGGTCGGCCTGATAGATGGCCCGGTACTCCTTGACCTGCAGTCCTCCTTCATGACTTGTCTGCAACAGCCGGTTGTAGGCGGCGGCCAGCACGCGGTCATCGGGATGCTCGCCGGCGACAGGGTCAATCAGGTCACCCGCCAGTTGCAGCAGGGTGAACCGATCGAAGGGCAGGTTCTCCAGAAAGGCTGCGATCACCCAGTCACGATAGGGCGAGGCGTTGTGGGTCTGGTCGCCGTGGTAGCCAACGGTGTCGGCATAGCGGACAAGATCAAGCCACCAGCTTGCGAGCCGTTCAGCATGCCGTGGCGAGACGAGTAGCCGGTCAACCAGCTGCTCATACCGATCGGTCGGGGCGGCCGCGAGATAGGCATCAACTTCTGTCGGTGTTGGCGGCAGGCCCGTCAGGTCAAACGTAACCCTTCGCAGCAGCGTGATCGGATCAGCG
>RGBY01000611.1 GCA_009919445.1 Planctomycetia bacterium | reverse complement strand
CCGGCCAGCATACAACTGGTGAGTGGCTTAACCGGGCCATCCCGCTTGGGTGGCGGCAGCAACCCACTGTGCCGGCCGGTCGGATCGAAGACCTGCACCCCGAGGGCTGAGGTGATGAAGAAACGACCGGCTCGGTCGACTGCCATGCCGTCACCCCGCGAGGCCGTCTGATAGGGCGGTGGCTGGTTGAAGGCAAACTCACCGTTGGGGTCGACCGGTCGCCAGAGCGTCATGGCTGGCAGCTTGGCATCGAGACTACCGTCAGTTTTCAGGCGGAACATCCAGGCGTGTTGTCCACGGTACTCCGACACCGCCAGCGTGCCACCGTCGGGTGAAAAGGCGATACCGTTGGGGGCGATGATATCAGTGGCCACGACTGTCGTTTCCCCAGTGGCAGGATCGACGCGGGTTACCTGTCCAGCCTTGGTCTCAGTGATGTAGATGAGACCAGCACCGCTGACCGCAAGGTCATTGGGGGCAAGCCCCTTTGCTACCTCGGTGACCTCACCGGTGGCAGGATTGATGCAAATCACCCGCTGCTTTGCCCCCTGGCAGGCATAAAGCAGGCCGTCAGGACCAAACTCCAGCCCACTGACGCTCTCGCGGGTAACAGTGCTGCGGGTGTCGCGGCCTGCCTCCACATCGGCCGCCTCAATCCGATAGACCGCGGGTTCTTTCATGTCGCAAAAGAAGAGATTGCCGTCAGCGTCACTGCAGGGGCCGTCCGCAAAGCCGAGCCCGGTCACAAGTGGCTGCCAGTCCTCACCTGGAATCAGCAGCTTCATCAGGGTCATGTCACCGCGGAGGTTACCGGCCACATCAACCTCGGGAGCGGCCTGTTCCGAACGCCAGAGCCAGGTCAGGGCATCGGGAAAAAGTGCTGATGCATGCTCGGCGTTGTGGCCGTAGCCCTCGGCCCAGTCAAACCGCAGGTCATACCCCATTGAACGCAGGGCGGCGGCCAGCTGGCGGTTGGCAATCGGCCAGCTACCGAAGGGGTTGTCGAGATCACCGCTGGTG
>RGBY01000062.1 GCA_009919445.1 Planctomycetia bacterium | reverse complement strand
ACCTATGGATCGGGGCTCGGTGATGGCTCAACACACCAATACAACGATCTCCCCATTGTGGTCGCCGGCGGTGGCCACCGTGTGAAGGGGGGCCTGCACATCAACATGCCGGAGGGCACCCCACTGGCCAATCTCTGGCTCTCGCAGGCCCGGGTACTCGGCCTTTCCTGGGCTGATTTTGCTGACAGCACTGGCATGATTGACGCTTGGATAGGTTGAAGATGAAGTGGCATTCGAGCGGAGCGGGCAAATAAAGCCACCATCGGATTAAACGGCGGTTTGCCGTGCACCCGCTCCGTCTAAAACGTAATTTTCTCGACTTTTTCTGCTTGCCAGATCCGCCAAATGCCGATACTATACGCCTGTTCACTCTGCTGGTTTGCAGGGCGAACGGCTGGGCGAAACAGGTTTGCCCAGCCTGACCTTGGCCCGGCGGGCAGGGCGGCGTTTCAGATTTTCTCCGAAATGCCGCAGAGCACGTAGTCGGTTTGGTGAGATTCGGGCAGACTGCACCGAATGCTCGTCGTGACGACGACATCCGTCCGGCCAACAACGATTCTGAGAAGGAGTTGGCCATGATTACAGCGGTGAAAACGTCCCCAAAAACGACAGCGAAAAATCCCCCCCCATCCCGTCAGGAAGGAGCCTCCAGCCGTATGGCCAAGACCAAACAAGCCGCAGGCAAGGCCGCCACATCTCGTGGCGGTAGCCGTGCCGCTAAGGAAGACAGCGGTCTGTCATTCATCAACGACAACCCCATACTCAAGAATGCTGTTGCCCAAATCGAAAAAGAGTTTGGACAAGGCTCAATCATGCCGTTGGGCTCTGATGCCAAGGCGGCGATTGATGGCATCCCAACCGGCAGCCTGTCTGTTGACTTGGCGTTGGGTGGCAAAGGGCTTCCACGGGGCCGGATCATCGAGGTCTTCGGCCCTGAATCAAGCGGTAAAACAACCCTGGCCTTGCACGCTGTGGCAGCTGCTCAGCGTGCCGGTGGCGTGGCAGCTTTTATTGACGCAGAACATGCTCTTGACCCCAGTTGGGCCAAGAAACTTGGCATCACCCTGGAAACACTCCTCGTCAGCCAGCCGACTAGTGGTGAAGAGGCGATGAACATCGCTGAACTGCTCATTAAGTCGAATGCCGTCGATATTATTGTGGTCGACTCGGTGGCCGCTCTGGTTCCTCAAAAGGAACTCGACGGTGAAATCGGTGACTCATTCGTTGGGCTACAGGCTCGTCTCATGAGCCAAGCAATGAGAAAGCTCACCGGAGCAATCGCCAAGAGCAAAACATGCGTGGTCTTTATCAACCAGATCCGCGAAAAGATTGGGGTCATGTTCGGTAGCCCAGAGACAACACCTGGCGGACGTGCCCTGAAATTCTACTCCTCGTGTCGAATCGATGTCCGTCGCATTGGTGCCCTTAAAGACGGCGAGGAAGTGGTTGGCCAGCGGGTGCGTGTCAAAGTAGTGAAGAACAAGGTCGCTCCACCGTTTCGGGTGGCCGAGTTTGACATGATGCATGCCGACGGTATTAGTGCGGAAGGCGACCTCCTAGACCTTGGCTTGGCTGCCAAACTCATTGAAAAGTCAGGAACCTGGCTTCGCTACAACGACCTCCAACTGGGGCAAGGTAGGGAAAAGGCCCGCCTGTTCCTCAAGGAGAGTCCAGAACTGGCCGAAGAAATCCGTCAGAAGATCATTGCCAGCCGCGAACCGCTGCTGGAAGTTGAAAAGGAAGAAAAGGAAGAGGCAGAAGACAAAACTGCCTAACCGTCCACTTAAGGGACTGCGAACAGTGGCCGCCGGCCTGTTCTCCGACAGGAGAGCAGGTATAGTGCGGCCACATTCGCATTACCCCTCCACGCCCGGGAGTTCATGAGTCGATGAAGGCAGACGATCTTAGGGAGGCCTATCTCAGCTTCTTTGAATCAAAAGGCTGTGTCCGGCGGCCCAGCGACGTGCTCGTGCCCCGCTGGGATCCTTCGGTTCTGTTCACGCCCGCTGGCATGAACCAGTTCAAAGACCACTTTTTAGGAAAGTGCAAACTCGACTACACCCGAGCAACCACCTGCCAGAAGTGTCTGCGGACTGGTGACATCGACAACGTGGGGCGAACCCCCAGGCATCACACCTTCTTTGAAATGCTCGGCAACTTTAGCTTTGGCGACTATTTCAAGCGGGAGGCCATTCTCTGGGCCTGGGAGTTCCTCACCAGCCGCGATTGGCTAAACATCGCTCCGGAAAAGCTCTCGATCACTGTCTACGAAGACGACAACGAAGCCTACTGCATCTGGTCAGACGAGGTGGGGGTTCCTGCCACGCGAATCACCCGCATGGGTGAAGACGATAACTTTTGGCCTGCCAGCGCCCCGTCGCAGGGCCCCGACGGTGTTTGTGGGCCTTGTAGTGAAGTCTTCTATCGTATGCCTGACGGCAGCGACGTTGAGATTTGGAACCTGGTATTCACTCAGTTCAACAGGGTTGGCGATCCACCAGATAATCTCAGGCCACTCCCCAGCCGCAACATCGACACCGGTATGGGCCTGGAGCGAACCTGCGCCATGCTGCAAGGCGTGGACAGCAACTTTCACATCGATATTCTCATGCCACTGGTCGAGGCGGTGGCTGAGACCTGCCAGCGGCGGTATCAGCCGGAAGATGATGACGGTCGTCGTATCCGCCGCATTGCTGACCATGTTCGGGCCTGCAGTTTTGCCATTCACGAAAATGTGCTGCCGGGCAACAACGAAGAAAAATACGTTGTCAAACGACTACTCCGTCGCGCGGTTTTGGATGGCTGGCAGATGGGCATGCGAGAGCCCTTCCTGCACACCCTCACCGCCGCTGTAGCCGCCCAGATGAAGCGGCCCTACCCAGAACTGGGTGATACCGTCGACCGGGTGGCCGGGGTAATCAAGCGAGAAGAAGAATCCTTTTTGGCAACCATCGACGGTGGTCTGGCCCGCATCGAAAAACTATTTGAGTCGATTGACTCAACCGGCGGTGGGCTTGTCGGTGGCGAAGACGCCGCCGAACTCTACACCACGTACGGCTTCCCACCGGAACTCCTCGAAACGCTGGCCGCCGAACGCAACTGCGCGTTCGACTGGAACGGATTTCGAGAGGCGATGGACGCCCATGGCCAGCGGTCCGGTGCCGGCTCTCGGGTTGAAGTCTTTACCTCGGGACCGCTCGATGCCCTCAAGAAGGCAATGCATGGCTCTGAGTTTGTTGGGTACGACACCCTCGAAACCGAGGGGAAGATCGTCGGCATCATTGCACAGGACCGGCTCTGCGAGTCACTCCAAGAGATCGGCCCCGAGACCCGTGACCTTCGCGACGACAGCCATCGGCTCATCACAGTCGTCCTCGATCGCACAAGTTTCTATGGTGAATCTGGTGGCCAGGTTGGCGACACCGGCTGGCTGGAATGCCCAGAAGGACGCTTCGAAGTGCTCGATACGCAGCGTGAGGGCGGGTTCATGCTGCACATTGGCCACCTCCGTTCAGGCTGTCTCGATCTCGGGCAGACGGTCCGCGCGGTGGTAGACAACGATCGTCGGGCTGCCATCCGTCGGGCTCACTCAGCCACGCACCTCGTTCATGCTGCCCTCCAGCACTTCCTTGGCTCACACGCCGTTCAACAAGGCTCCAAGGTAGATGCTGACCACCTCCGGTTCGATTTCAGCCACACCAGTGCTGTCGGCCCTGAGACCCTTGAGCAAATCGAGGACATGGTCAATGCAGGCACACTGGCTGCTGCACCGGTTGCCGCCACACTCCTGCCTTTGGAAGAAGCCCGCCATGCTGGTGCCATGATGCTATTCGGGGAGAAATACCCAGACGTCGTCCGCATGGTCTCAATTGATGGGCTGAGCCGGGAACTCTGCGGAGGCACCCATGTGACCAACACCGGAGAAATTGGCGCGGTGAAAATAATCGCCGAAGAGAGCGTCTCGGCCGGCACCCGGCGGGTCGTGGCCGTAACGGGTCAGCGGGCAATGCAGCGTTTCCGCCAGGCTGAGGCCACCCTGGCCGCCTCGGCAGCGGCACTGAAGGTGCCCGTTGGTGATCTCACGGCCCGTTTGACCTCGCTGACAAAGGAAATCAAAGAGCTCAAGAAACAACGCAGCCCCAGTTCCGCCGGCCTGTCAGCCGACGGCCTGCTGGCCGCCGCCCAACAAGTCGACAATGTGAAAATCGTGGTGGCCGATGCGGCAGGCTGTGATGCCGCTGCGATGCGGCAGTGCATCGACCAGTTACGGCAGAAGGCAAGCCCGATCGCCGTGCTGTTTGCTGCAGCCGAAGGCGACAAGGTGACACTGGTCGCGGGCATCAGCCGTGATCTTCAAGATCGTGGCATCTCAGCCGGCAACTGGATCAAAGAACCGGCGGCAACTGTCGGAGGGCGTGGCGGTGGCCGGCCCGACCTGGCGCAGGCGGGTGGCAAGCTTGTGGCCAAACTACCTGATGCCCTCGACGTGGCTGCGGCGGCGATGAAGGCCCTGCTGCAGGGCTGAGAAGAGATGCACCGGCAGGGAGGCAGCCTCAAACCGCATCCCTGCCGGCCACTTGTGCCAACAATGTCGCACTGATGTATCCGGGGCCACCAGCCGACTAGGACTAGGCTGCAACCAGCCCTTCAAGTGCTGCCAGAGCGGCATCGTAGTTGGGCTCACTTGCTACCTCTGGCACGACCTCGGCGTAGCGGACCACACCCTCAGCATCGAGCACAAAGACCGCCCGGGCGAGGATCTTTAACTCATCGATCAGAACGCCCCAGCCTTCGCCGAAACTGCGATCCATGTAGTCACTGCCGCACTTCATCGCCGTAATCGATTCGGCCCCACAGAAGCGGTTCATCGCAAACGGCAGGTCGAGGCTGACCGTGAGGGCCGTCACTTTGTCACCCAAGGCGGCAAGCCGCTCATTGAAGGTTTTGGTCTGCACCTGGCAAACCGGTGTATCGAGTGAGGGCACCACGCTGATGAAAGCTGGCTTCCCTTGCAGATCGGCATTCGTGATTTGCTGCATGCCGCCGTCTTGATAACACGCCAGATCAAAAGCAGGGGCAGCACTGCCAACGGCGAGTTCCTCACCGACGAGCGTGAGGGGATTGCCCTTAAAAGTGACGGCGCCGGAACGATGCGTGGCCATAAAAACTCCTTGAAACAGATCCGTGGGGGAAAGAGGCAGCAAATCCAACATCCGCCGCCGCCAGCAGTATTGCGGCTCAGCACCTGCTGACAACCCCCGAGCAGCCACGCCCTAACCAGTGCCCCCGCACGCTGAGCAGCCACGCCACGCGGGGACGTTTTCTGACATGCCGCCTCTGTACTACACTCACCGCTACACGATTCCCCTCGGCAAGCAGGCCTTCCATGCGATTTTTCGGCCGCCTCGGCCAACGACTCGGCTTGGTGATTCCAGCCCTGGCAATCCTTCTCGAACTCAATCACGCCATCTCTTTGGGCCAGATGCTTATGCTGCTGCTGGCAGCGGTCTGCCTGTTCTGGATCGGCCGCATCGTCGAAGGCTACAGCGTGTCTTGACGTTGATGCGACCGACACCCGATGCTGCGACCGGTTCGTGATCGTTTCTCCCGACGCTTTCCCTACGAGACACTCATGCTTCCTCCCCTTGTCTTTGCGCCGCTTTACCGCCAGTACCTCTGGGGAGGACGACGGTTTGCCAGCCTGCTCGGCCGCCATCTGGAAGCCGCAGGGCCGTACGCCGAGTCTTGGGAACTGGTCGATCGGCAGGAGGATCAAAGCGTGGTTCGGGCTGGCCCCCTCACCGGCCACACGCTCGGTGGACTCGTCGGCGAACACCGCGAGGCACTCCTTGGCCCCGGTAGCAGCGATGGCCCATTCCCACTCCTGTTCAAATTTCTTGACGCCCACAAGGTGCTCTCGGTACAGGTCCACCCCGATGATGCCGCTGCAGCCCGTCGAACTCCACCTGACCGGGGCAAGACCGAGGCCTGGTACGTCGTTGAGGCAGAACCTGGCAGCCAGATTTACGCCGGCCTGAAGCCCGAGGTCAGCCGAGACGACCTAGCCGCAGCCATTGCCGCCGGTCGCTGTGAGGATGTGCTCCACACGATTGAGCCTCGTACCGGTGACTGCATTTTCATCCCCGCCGGCACGGTTCATGCCATCGGTGCTGGGTTGGTGGTGGCTGAAATCCAGCAGTCGAGCGACGTTACTTTTCGGCTCTTCGACTGGAATCGAGTTGGTGCTGATGGCAACCCCCGGCCACTCCATCTGGAAGAAGGTCTGGCAGCAACAGCCTGCCATGGTCCCGTGGCCCCCTCGGCAAAGCAGGCGACCGCCGACCCGGCCGTCTCCCGGATGGTCGACTGCGAGTTCTTTACCTTTGACGAGGTCATGCCCTCCGCCACCTGGCAGGCCGCCGGACAGGGCTGTGAATTCCTGGCGGTGCTCTCGGGTGAAGTCCGACTGCCCGACCAGTGGAGCCTGCCACCGCTGCACAGGGGTGACTGCCTGCTGCTTCCAGCTAGCCTCGAACCGCAAGATCTCCGGTGTCAGGCGACAGCCGAAGGCAGCCCCCGCCTGCTGCGGGTCGGTGTGCCCCAAGCCTGACCGGTGCCAGCCGACCGGAATCAAGTTCTCTTTCCGCTCTCTTTCCCACGCCACCAGCTTCCCACCCTTAGGGCGGGGAGTTGTCGCAGCCCCACAGGGATCTCGGGCGGTTTTTAGACGGTTCCACCGAGCGGCCCGCGGACCGAAGTGCGGCGAGTCCAGCACGAATGCCACAGAAAAATGGCTGAATTTCGGCATTGGTCCGGGACCGGAACCCTTTCTAGACTCTCGCCCAGCGAGAGCCGCAGGCTCCCGCATTTCATGCTGACGGAACCACTGCCATGTTCGCCACTCGGCTTGTTCTCCTCGCAGCCTGCCTGGGCCTGCCGGGCTGTGCCTCACTCGGCCGACCAGATTGGGCAGAGCCGGGCCCTGTGGCCAAGCAGCAGCGGCGGGCGGTTCGGTTTGATCCCTACCTGCAAGACGATATCGCACCGGCCGCGCTCCGGTTGTCGATCATGGATGGGGCCCGCCCACGGGACTTTGCCGACCCCGTCCCTGAGGTGAATCGCTCACGCTGGTGGGCTCCTATGCGGTGAGTGGCCTCCAAGAAACCGTCTCCGAGCCACCGTTCATACGGTATTCTTGGGAGAGACGCTTCTTGCCCCTCCGGAATTTCCGCCCGTGCCCGCTCCCTCACGCCGCCCACGGCGGCCCGCCAAAGCCGCTCCCCCAAAACGTTTGCCGCGGAGTTCATCCCGCCCACCAGCGAGCAACCGCCCCCGTCGGCCAGGTTCACCAGCTGCGTTGCCAGCCCTGCCAGATGACGGCCTGGAGCGCCTCCAGAAGGTACTTGCCGCCGCTGGCATCGGGAGCCGCCGTGCCTGCGAAGAATTAATCACAACTGGTCGTGTCGAGGTTGACCGCGAGGTCGTGACTGTGCTGGGTACCCGTGTTGACCCGCTCAACCAGCAGATTCGTGTTGATGGTGAGCGGCTTCCTAGCCCAAGTCGTGTGGTCTACCTGCTGAACAAGCCGGTGGGTGTTGTCACAACCAATTACGATCCATCCGGTCGCCCCCGGGTTGTCGATTTAGTTCCAACCGACCGCCGACTCTTTCCGATTGGCCGGCTTGACCGCACGAGCGAAGGGCTGATCCTCGTCACCAATGACGGTGAGTTGGGCAACCTGCTGACCCACCCGCGATATGGTGTTGAAAAGCGCTACCTCGTCCAGGTTGCCGGTGTCCCTACACCAGAAACCATCGAGAGCCTCCGGCAGGGGGTCGCCTTGTCAGAAGCAACAGTCCATGCCAAACGAGTCACCGTCCGCTCGCAGCACAAACAGAGTACCGTCCTGGAAATGGTTCTCGACGAGGGGCGGAACCGTGAAATCCGTCGGATGCTCGCTGCTCTCGGCCACAAGGTGCAACAACTCAAAAGAATTGCTGTCGGAGACCTGACTCTCGGAAACCTTCTCCCCGGCCAGTGGCGACGACTGAGCTGGGACGAGATCGAAAAACTCCGCCGCTCCGCAATTGATGCGGTCGGCAAACTCCCGCCACCACGACCGCCGCGTGGTCGAGCCCAAGGCCCTCGTGCTGGAAGGCGTCCGCTAGGACGTCCAGCCACGAGCAGTCGGGGCAGGCCCGTTGAACGGCCAGCTGGACCTGGCCCCGGTCGCCCACGCCGCCCCGGAAAAGCATCCTCGTGGCGAAAAGGACCTCGAAAACCGCCGGCTGACTGAACCTCAAGCCCCCCTGACCGCCGCCTGCCCATCGCGGTGAACCCACGCCAACGCCAACCACCATGCCAACGCCAGATTCATCACAAGTGAGCCTCTGTCAATCTGCCGGTTTTCAGCAGGCAACCATCGTTGCCCATGAACCGATCGCTGAGGCAACCTGGCGACTGCGAGTCGATTGCCCGGCGATTGCGACAGCCGCCCGCCCTGGGCAGTTTGCCATGCTGCGGATTCCCAACCGTCAGGATCCACTGCTCGCCCGGCCGCTGGCCGTCTACGATGTTTTCGCCGATCTGGCCGACCCGACCAGCTGGCGTCCTCCAGCTGCCGCCGGTTCACAACCAGCCCCCACCGACCGCCGCTACGCTGATTTTGTCTATGCCGTCGCCGGGAAGTTCACCACGTCCGCAACTGCCCTACGACCAGGTGACGCAATCAGCCTTTGGGGACCGCTGGGCAATGGCTTCCAGCGGCCAGTTACAGATCACCTCGTACTCGTCGCCGGCGGCATCGGCCAGACGGCTCTCCTGATGCTGGGCCGTGACCTCCTCGCCCATTCTCCCACCAGCCGGGTGACATTCTGCTGGGGTGCCCGACACGGTGGACTATTCGGCCACGTTGAAGACTTCCGCGCAGCCGGACTCGATGTTCATCTGGCAACTCTTGACGGCTCACTCGGGACACAAGGCACCGTCATCGATCTGCTCGATCGTCTGGAAGCAGATGGGAACCTGGCCCGCAGGGAAGAGGAAACAACCACCATCGCCTGCTGCGGCCCCGAAAAGATGATGGCCGCCGTGTCACGCTGGGCAACCACGCGAGGCCTCACCTGCCAGGTCTCACTCGAGACACCGATGGCCTGCGGGATCGGCATCTGCTTCAGCTGCGTCGCCCCCGTCATCGACAAGCAGGGGAGCTGGGATTACCGTCGCACCTGCATCGAGGGACCAGTCTTCGATGGCACGGCGATCGACTGGGAGGCTATGGCTTAGGCTTAATCAGCTGGCCTGGGCGTGATTCGGACTGGCTCAACCGGCAGCCTTGAGAATCCGAGCCGACAGCCGCGACTTGATGCGAGCAGCTTTGTTTCGATGAATCGTCTTCGCGGAGGCCGCCTGATCAGCCTTCCTGGCAACGGTTCGAAAGTGTTCCTTGGCAGCCGGGACATCCTTCTTGGACAGGGCATCGAGCACCTTCCGGACGGATGTCTTGATTTCGGACTTAATCGCCCGATTCCGATCGCGGCTGACGATACTCTGACGAAGTCGTTTTTTAGCACTTGCCGAATGGGGCATGGCAATCAGTTCCTGCTTTAACTTTTGGGCTGACCAACAAACTGAAACACTGCCGGGCTGAATCTGGACGGGCTCATTCCAAGACCGCAGCAGCAGTCTTGCGACTCCCGGCGAGCCTTGAACCATACCCTACTTCGCCAATTCCTGCCAGCCGCCCCCGGCGAGTCCGCCAGAAAAGCCGCTTTGCCCTATGGCGGCACCCGGCCAAAAAATCGTTTTTTTGGCCCATCAACCCCCAGGCCGTCTCTCACTCAGCCCGCTTCTGCCCCCAGTTTCTCCAGCCGATCAGCCACGTCTCGATAGTTGAAATCGATTCCGGCGAGGGTGGAAAGATACTGATGGGCGGCATCATGATCTTTCATGGCTGCGGCCAGAACACCAGCTCGGTAGAGCGCCCGTTTCCGTAGCTCAACCTCCCGTTCATCGAGTTCATCAACGGCGGTCTGATAGTTCTGCAAGGCCAGCCGATACTGCTTGATTTTCTGAAAGCATTCACCGACCTCAAGGGCCACAAGCCCCTTCCGGCGGGTGTCCTGCTGAACCTTTTGAAAAAAGGCAATGGCGTCAGCGGGCCGATTGGCCGCCTTCAGTCGCATCGCCAGTTCGAATTTCCAGCCTGAATTTTCTGGGTACCGCTCCGTGCGGGCGGAATAAATATCAATTTCCTGTTTGAGCAACCGCTTTTGCAACTCCGCCAGAGTTTCCTGAGCCGCTGGCGTTTTCTGCTGCTCTGCATTCTTCTCAGCAATCATCACGCGCCGCTTGGCCCAACGTAGCTGGCGGTCCTCGAGATGTTCCTGCACCTTGAGGCTATTGCCTGTCGCGGCCAGAACAGTGGCAAGTACTTTCTCGGCTTCTTCGGGGCCTGCCTCACGCTCGAGCAGATCAGCCAGTTCAAAGGCTACTTCAGTGTCGGTCGGTGAAGCTGCGA
Source organism: Planctomycetia bacterium (assembly GCA_009919445.1). Taxonomy (GTDB): domain Bacteria; phylum Planctomycetota; class Planctomycetia; order Pirellulales; family UBA1268; genus UBA1268. Next base: position 935 of record RGBY01000062.1, on the reverse strand, counting down.
GCTGCTTCTGAAGTCGCTCGACCGATGAACCCTGTTCACCCTCCTGCTGCGGCTTGCTGTCTTGGCCTTCTAACTTCCGCCTGGCTTTTTCAACACTGAGGCGAGCAATCTCCCGCTCTGCAAGTTCTTTAACACTTTTGTTGTCAGCAATCCGCTGCCAACAGGCAACCGCCTGCTCAAACTCTCCCAGCCGTTCCTTGAAGGCCGCGCAATGCTTGTTCACCGACACATCTCGGGGAGAGACATCGAGCGCCCGTCGCAGGAACCAGCCCTGAGCATCCAGACACCCAGCCGCCCCACACGCATCTGCCAACCCCAGGATGCAGGCAATATCGTCAGGATTATTCTTGAGAATCTCAACGCCAGCTTTAACCGCCTGGCGAATCTCTCCGGCAGCAACCAGCCGCTTCAGATTGCCTCGGCCGCCGGCAGCAAACAGCGAGGAAAGGCCGCCTTTCTTCTTTTTGCCAGCAAATTTTTTCGTCAGTGCTTCCAGGAAGGCCTGCACATAAACCGGACTCGCCGGATCTCCAGCCACGCAACTGGCGAAAAGGTCTACGGCATAGTCGTAATTCTCCTTCCGCAAGTTGTCCGACCCGCTCTTGAAGCACTTCGCCAGGCGAGATCGCTCGGCGGGGGAGGGGGGGGGCAGGAGCAGGGGCTCAGGCCCGGGACTTTGCCAGTTCCTTTGGTAGCTGGTTTGGGTCTGGCCGCAGAATTGGGGGAGAAGGAGCACGGACCTCGGGAAAAGAAGTGTCGCGATTTTCGAAAAAGGTTTCTCCAGGCGATCGCTCCGTTGAATCCGAAGATTCATGGTGAGGAGGGGCAGATCCTTCCGCATACCGCCAACATTTCCTTCCCTGGGATCAGTGCAGAAGAAGCGATGGTCAGAATCCGCGATCTGGTAGCGGTTTCGAATGGTTCTGCCTGCACAT
>RGBY01000610.1 GCA_009919445.1 Planctomycetia bacterium | reverse complement strand
CTGCCATCCGGGGAATCTGGGGGCGGGCCCGTAGCCAGTCTGGGCTGGTTGGACGACTGCTTGCCAGCCATGAGGCCCATCCTGCACAAGCGGCTACCGGCGGCTGGCAGTCGGTAGCAGAACTTGGGCTGACCGGTGGCGAGGTCGAGCAGTCTCGGAGTGTTCTGGCGGGGCTGGCAGAACGAGCAGGCGCGGTGCCGCCACTGATCGATCCGGCTCGGCTTTCGACTCAAACAGTCGGTGCTGGTGAAAATGAACTCTTGCGGCGTACAGCTGCCTGGCTGGCAGGGGGCATGGATCGTGTGGTGAGGCAACGCCGCCAGTTGATTGACCGCTGGCTGTTTCGAGGGATTTTTGAAGCCCTCTTCTCTGGTCTGGTGATCGCGGTCCTTGCCCGCGCCGGGCTGTCCTTTTTCGGTGGTCGTCTCTGGGCAGGCGAACCCTCGGGGGGTGGATTTCTGCAGGAGGCGTTGCTTTGGATTTTTCTCTGGGGACTGCTGCTGCGTTGGGTCGTGCTTCGCTGGATGCGAGTCGGACTCGATCGCGACATGGCGGTTGTTCTTGAGCAACTTCCTGCCGCCCGGCTGACCGAGCCGCTGGTGGCAGAGTATGCAACTGCAGCTGCAGCCATGCGGCAGTTTTTGACTGAAGCAGACCGGCTCACGGCTGAGTCGAACAGCCTGGTGATTGAAATCGAAACAGATCCTGGTGATCTCGGCCGGCTGCGATCGGGTGACGTCAGCCCGCCGAAGGGACTGTCATAAAAAAACTCCGCCCGGGGTTGGGCCCCCCGGGCGGAGATCACTGGCCGAAGTCGGGCAACGGTTATCCGTTCGACCGAACGTTTACACTTACTTGGCAGTCACAGTCCGACTGACAGCGACAACCTTGATGCCGCTGTTGACGGCAGCGGAAGCGTCCGGAGTTGGAGCAACTGGGGCTTCGATCCCGCAAGCGGGCTCGCAACCACAGGCTGGCTCGCAACCACAAGCGGGCTCGCAACCACAGGCTGGCTCGCAACCACA
>RGBY01000609.1 GCA_009919445.1 Planctomycetia bacterium | reverse complement strand
TGGCAGCAAAAGGATGCCATCCCGCCAGCGTGGTGGGGGTGGTTGCACACAAGTGTGATCCTATTAAAGGGTGCCTCCTGCCCGAATGGTCGGCCGGCGGTCCCCATCAACGATTGAGGAGTGTCCAATGGTGTTCGCGGAAAAAGTTCGTGGTGTTCTGGCGGCTCTGGTTGCCATCGCAGTGATGGCGGCAGGCGTGGCGTCGGCTGATCTGACGAGTGGCCCCCAGCCCGGTGAATCGGTCGGCGCATTCACGGTGACCAAGGTCGCTGGTAACGCAAATGACGGTGTCGCCGAAGGCAAAAGCCTCTGCTACCGCTGCAAGATGGGGAACCGACCGGTTGTGATGATCTTCGCCCGGACGGCAGATCAGTCCTTGGCGAAGCTCATCGACGAACTCGAAGAAGAGCTTAAGGAGCATGAGTCCGATAAGTTGACCGGTTTCGTCAACATGATCGGCAGCGACGCCGAAAGCCTGAAGGTTGCTGCGGCCAAGTTTGTGAAGGACAACGGGATTCAGCGGGTTGCCTTTGTGGTACCGGAAGACGCTCAGAATGGTCCCGACAATCTCAAGATCGCTCCCGAGGCCGACCTGACCGTGGTTTGCTACAAGGGTGGCAAAGTGATGGCCAGCCACGCCTTCAAGAAGGGCGAGCTCAATGGCGACAAGATTGGTGCGGTTGTCGAAGCTTCCTGCAGCCTGGTTGAATGATCAAACAGCTCGACCCAGCGGGGTCGGGTTGCGTTGAATGAAAGTCAGAGACGGCCCGGGATCGCTACCGATCCCGGGCCGTTTTCATTGTGGCTCCCGTATCCCGTCGGAACCATCTACCTATTCCACTCGGGAAATTCTGGCCCCTGATGCAGCATCGCAGCAATCAGGTATATTTTGATGTCGGCCAGTGAGCAGAACGTACGGGAGATGCTGCTGTCCAACGTGGCGGCGTAGCTCAGTTGGTTAGAGCACAGGCTTCATAAGCCTGGTGTCGCCGGTTCAAGTCCGGCCGCCGCTACTTTCGTGACCGA
>RGBY01000608.1 GCA_009919445.1 Planctomycetia bacterium | reverse complement strand
CGACTGCGTCGAAAGGAACGACTCATTGTCATAGTACTGCGGGTCGAGCCAATTACTGAACGACTGAGTCCAGGTCGCAGTGGTGTCATCGTCGAAGTTCAGCGTAAGCGTTTGGTTCGCTTGGCTAATATTCATCGGCGTAACCGGGCCCGGTTGGATAACCATGACCGCAGCCGCAGCAAGAGTGAGCACGGTGCCGCTGCCGGTCGCCTCGATATCCTGCCCTGCTGCCCAAACGAAATCGGGCTGGTTTAGGCTGCCAATGTCAAACGCAATCCCGCCGGAAACAAGCGTGTTGCCAACGAGAGCGCCGCCGGAGGATGTGTCGCCCAGAGCCGTCCAAGAGTACGTGTTGCCGGCGCCATCAAAGCCACCGTCGGTGACTGCCACTCCGTCAGTCGTGATACCGACCCCTCTGTGGAGTTTCGGGATGGTGTTGCCGGAGGCATCGATTTGGAGAGCCGCAGTCTTACTTTCGCCGGCAAAGTTGGTGGTGGTCACCGTGAAGTACGTCGGCCCACTCCCCAATGTGAGCCCGTCAAACACACAAGACGTCTCACTCGTTGTGATGGTTTTTGTGTACGTGCCTTGGGCAACCGTCGCAGTGTACGAAATGACTGAAGTTCCGCCGTCAATCACGGGCGGCTGCCAGGCGAGGGTCATTTCGCCAGGGCCGAAGGCGACAGCAAGTTCTCTTGGGGCGTTTGGAGGAGCGAGAATCTGCTGCACGGCGTTGTTGACAGTAACATATATATTCGCGGGGTTGTTGGTGGAGACATAACTCGCCATCCAGATCGACCCGCCCAGGCCAGTGGTGAGGGCCTGGGGAGCCGAACCGACGACGTCAATCGCTGGCTGCGTCGTCCAGACACCGTTTTCGTTCACGATCTGCTGAACGGTGTTAGACGTTGCGTTGGCCACCCAGATCGACCCATCGTGGCCAGTGGTGAGGGCCTGGGGTTTTGTTCCGACGTCAATCGCTGTCTGCGCCGTCCAGACACCGTTGTTGTTCACGATCTGCTGAACGGTGTTCGAA
>RGBY01000607.1 GCA_009919445.1 Planctomycetia bacterium | reverse complement strand
GCAAGCCCCCGGTGGAAACCGGGGGATCCGCTACACTTCCAGTGCTTCGAGAACCCTAGGCGACACCCTCAAGCAACACCCGCAGCCGACGCATGGCCCGCAGGTAACGCATGCCGGCTGCCGGCTTCGACAGGCCGAGTACCTCGGCCGCTTCGGCCGTGGTGAGGTGCTCAAAATGTCGCAGGAGCACGATCTGGCGATCATCTTCCTCAAGCTGTTCAACCGCTGCAGCGAACCGCCGCTCGAGTTCACGCCAGGTGGCCACAGCCGCCGGTGTCAGTTCGCGGTCAGCAAGTTCACCAGCCAAATTCGCCCGTGACCGATCAGCCGCACCAGCCGCCTCCAATGACACCTCTTTGTCGAGACTCCGCGACGCAGCCACACGATGCCGACGATGGGCATCTATCAACCGATCGCGGGCCATGTGACGCAGCCATAACTGAAACGGCATCGTCGGATTGGCGAGATAATCACCGAGCCGGCGATTGGCCTCGATCAGCACATCCTGAACGATGTCGCTGGCGTCAACCCGCTGCTGCACAACACGATCAAGCCGTTGATCGATCATCCGCCGAATCGCTTCCCTGTGCCGCTCTAAGAGGCCATTGACGGCATCCACATCGCCCTTCCGGACACGGTCAAGCAACACCAATGTCTGCGGAGGTGGATCGGTCGACGCGGCGGCATCGCGGGAAGTGGTCATGCGGGGTCCGGAGGAACTCGGCGAACTCCTTCAATCGTACCAATGTGTCGCAGGAGCAGGCGGCCGGTTGTCGGAAAAAACGATTCTACCGGTCGTGCGGACACCCTCACCCCAAAGTGTCCCAAACGCTGTTTTTCAGCCTTCGCTGCTTTTTGACCCGGCTGAAAACATGATCCATAATCGCAAGCGGTCGTGGGATGGACCGCCGTCTGCCGCCTCTGGGGCGGCCTTATTGAACGGATTGCCTGTGCGACCAGCAGACCCCTCGACTGCGATACCTGCCAGCCGGCCACCCGCCGGGCGTTTGCTGGCAAACTGCCGCCGCCTGCTCGGTCT
>RGBY01000606.1 GCA_009919445.1 Planctomycetia bacterium | reverse complement strand
CGACTGGCAGCGGCAGGCGGCAGCAGGAACAGATGGCAGCAAGCCTGCAGCGGGAGCAGCCACCCCTGCAAAGGTGCCAGCAGCCGCTCCGGCCAAATCCAAAAAACTGAGCTACAAAGACCAACGAGAGCTTGAGCAGTTGCCTCAAAAAATCGAGCAGTTGGAGGCCGAGCTTGCTGAGCTTCATCAACAAATGGCTGACGCTGCCTTTTATCAACAGCCGGCCACGGTGATAGCTGAGAGTCAGCAGCGGATGAAGACCATTGAAGCCGAAGTAGCCGCCGCCTATTCCCGCTGGGAATCACTCGAACAGGTTTGACCGATAGCCAGTGAACGCCGGGAGGCAGGCAAGTGGATCGAGTCCGACGGCGGCTTCAGATCAGAGGGGTCGTGCAAGGGGTTGGCTTTCGTCCCTTCCTCTGGCGGCGGGCCAATCGGCTGGAGCTGACCGGCTGGTGTGAGAATGGCCCTGACGGTGTCACGGTAGAAGTGGCCGGGCTGGCGGCTGCGGTGGAAGCATTTGCAAATGGTCTAGCCGAGGCCGGCCCGCCGCTGGCTCAGGTTGACCAGGTCGACGTGCTTGCCGAAGAGCCCGCGACTTCACGAGTGGCTGATGAGCGTTTTGTTATTCATGAAAGCCAGCAGGGCCAGCCACGGCAGGCTATTGTGCCGGCCGACGTTGGCAGCTGTGACGCCTGCTTAGCCGATGTTGCCAACCCATCTGGACGGCGGTACCAACATCCCTTCACCAACTGCACCGACTGTGGCCCGCGGTACAGCATCATGAAGTCACTGCCCTACGATCGGGCAGCCACTACGATGCGGGCCTTTGCCATGTGCCCCGCCTGTGCCGCTGAGTATGCCGACCCAGCTGACCGGCGGTTTCATGCCCAGCCCAATGCCTGTCTGCAATGTGGCCCAACGCTTTGGTTCGCAGCGAAAGGGGCTGAGGTGCCGCCATCACCAGCGGCAGTGACCATGACTGGCGAGACGGCCCTTGCCGCTGCGCGAAAGGTACTCGCCGCTGGAGGCATTCTGGCGG
>RGBY01000605.1 GCA_009919445.1 Planctomycetia bacterium | reverse complement strand
CGTGGACGATTTTAAGATCAGTCTGGATGTGGTCGCTGCCCTGCTGACGACCGTCGGCTTTTCGATTAACGACACAATCGTGATCTTTGACCGGATGCGAGAAATCCGTGGAAAAAGCACCACTGTCACTGCGGAAATGGTTGACAAGGCTGTCAATCAGACCCTTAGCCGTACGATCCTTACGTCCGGGACGGCATTTCTGGCCACGCTCATTCTCTATGCACTCGGAGGGCAGGGTATTCATGCCTTCGCTTTTGCCACGCTGATCGGAATCATCAGTGGCACTTACAGCACGATCTACATTGCCGCGCCGATTGTCCTGTGGCTGCAGGGACGACTGGGGACGGTGGCGGGCCCAGTAGCCCGGCCAGCGAACCAATCAGCTTAGTCTCCTGCAAAATAGACTTTGTGGCTCTTTCAGCCGAGGACCACTGGAGAGCCCCAAAAGGGTGGGGGCTGTTCGTCGCCGCGCCATTCGATGGCAGGCCTTCTGCATATTTGGCGGAAATAAAGCTGCGTGGCCTCGTCATTGATGAGGATGCGGGTCAGGCTGACCTTTCCGTTCAATCGGCTCGTGGCAGGCTGCCAGAAAATTCTTGATACCAGGTAGCCCGCGTCACTGCGTAGCGCATAGTTGAAATGCTGTGGGCCTTCATTGGCCGACAGGCTGTCTGGGTGTTGATTCTTTCGCCCTGCTGAGAGCCTGCCTTCTCTTCTGGTGCTGTCCATGTCAAATGTTTTGCAAGTCATCCGCTTTGCCCTGGGGCTGACAATGGTGGCTGCTGGTGGCTTTCTAGCGGCTCCGTTCGTTTCCGCCGTAATGGATTCGGCCCGAGAGTCTGCCGGTTCCCAATCGCAAATAGGGCCGCCGCGGCAGACAGCGGCTCTCCAGTCGGCAGGAGTCTTTGCGGTGCCAGGTACTTCAGGTCATGCCCTTTCGGGGCATACCAATAAACCGCTGCATCGTGAACTCCCCCAGCCACCCGAGGCGATGTCGATGTCGCCCCCCAAGCTCTTGCCGCCTGTTCAGCAGGCAGTGCCACCGCCAG
>RGBY01000604.1 GCA_009919445.1 Planctomycetia bacterium | reverse complement strand
CGCAGGTCTGGTCGCACCGTCTGCCGCAGCCTGATTAGCATGCCGAGGATGAGGTCCATCTCGACTGACCGCTCATGGAACTCATCGAGTACCACTGCTGAGACGCCTTCGAGCGTCACGTCATCAAGCAGTCGTCGCAGCAAAATGCCAGTGGTCTCAACGAGGAGCGTAGTTTGCCGACTAAGGAGACTGTCAAACCGAACCTGATACCCGACCTCCTCACCAAGTCGTCCGCCCCGCAAGCGAGCAATCTGCCCGGCAATTGATCGGGCCGGCAACCGACGCGGCTGTAACAAAATAAGACGGCCGTCACTGGCAATGTCATCGTGAATCGCTGCAGGCACAAGCATCGTCTTGCCGGAACCCGGCGGTGCTGTGAGTACCACCGGACCGTGCCGTGACGCAGCAACTACCTTCGTGAGCACACCTGCCACAGGCAGCCGCTGAAGGGCATCTTCGGCGGTGGAATTCGTAACAGTGGCGTGCGGCATATGTGATTTTTATTTGGCGTTTTGCTGGTGACGGAATGCCAGCAAAATTTTCGCGGACGCACGGGAACTCATTTGCTATAAAAATGGTATGAGCACAGCAACAATCAAGACCGACCCGATCGCCCGCCGGGCGATTGCCGATTTTCCCGCCTTTGACCTCAGCCGACTGCTGGCGACTGTCTTTGAGCCGATTGAGGGTTGCCGCGTGGCAATCCTGATTGATCTCGATGACACCAGCCAAATGAAGGACTTTGGCTTCCTAGCTGCTGCTGACCTGACGGTTCAGCGAAAGGCTTACGAAGTCTTCTACGAAGGCCTGCGGGACGGCGTCGCCGACGCACTGGGGCTGACCGGCGGCGAGATGTTTGCCTATGAAACGACCGGGGGCAGCAATCTCGATCTGCCGGATGCGGCGGTCAACGCCGATGGAAAGACCGTCTCGCTCGAGCAAGATGTCTATCCCAACTATGACCTGATCCTGTGCATCTCCACCTACTCCGCCACCGCACCGCTGACGGCCTTTGCCAAACAGTACGGCTTTCGCGGCGCAACCCTGCA
>RGBY01000603.1 GCA_009919445.1 Planctomycetia bacterium | reverse complement strand
TTCTAGGTCGCTCATCTTTTTTCCCAAAGCTGCGAATGGCTCTGCGTGTTTTCCGTCAGGTGGGTGACGCGAGCTGGAATGGAGGCCAAGCCGACTGTATTGACTGCCGTCACTTCATAGCAGTCACCGGGCTTGCTGTTGGGGATCGCCCATGTCATTTCAGCAAGCGGCTGGGTGGGCGTGTCACTGTAGAGCAGGTTCTGAAACAGTGGCCGACCAAAGCGGTTTTGGGGAGATTCAGGAACCTGGGTAAGCAGGCTGCCGTTTTGCTTGATCACAAAGAAAGCCAAGCCGCTTTCTAGATCGGCCGTGCAGGCCCAGCGCAGTTGCCTGCCAACGACGCGCAATCGAGTTGGCGCTGGGGGTGGTGTGGTATCAGCAACGGCAGTGTCCTTCACGTACTGCATCCAGGATTTTGCGATTTGTTCGTCAGGGAGCCAAGCCAATGTGAGCGGATCAGCCTGCGTTGTAGAGGCAGGCCAGGCCTGAAAGCCGGCGACCTCAGCAAGCCAGTTGTTTGTTTCTGGCATCGGCAGGAGCGGCGCATCGGGCTGCTCTGGAAGCCGTGCAGTCAGGCACGCATCAAGCCAAGGGATTGCCAGATACCGCTGATTGCCACACTCGTGACTCGTCAGAGGGTCGACGGCCACTCCAATCAGTCCACCGCGGCTTCGCACGGCGTGAAAAAAAACTTGGTTCGCCGGCCAGACCTTTGCGAAGCGGCCCTGTTTGATGGTGACCCCTTCCTTCGTACCCATATTACACATGAGGGGAACGCTCAGGGCTGCTGCAGGGAGGTCGTGTGGCTTGATCTGTGGTCGCTCCGGGTTGGCCTTCAAGAGTGGCACCCCGGAGCGGAGCCAGGTGGCAACTATTCGTTCGGGATGCAGCAGGGTTATGCCGCCAGCCCAGTGACCACCACCACTATGGCCCCAGAGTGCCCAAGGGATCGTCGGCAACTCGGCGTGGTTTGACTGATCTCCAAGATCGACAAGCGCACGCTGAAAAGCCGCCAGCGAACCGTTTCGCGGATCGCACCACATCTGGCA
>RGBY01000602.1 GCA_009919445.1 Planctomycetia bacterium | reverse complement strand
ATCTCGACCCAGGCATCACAGGCTGCCATGCGAACCATTGCATCGGGGTCATCCAAGCCCCCGACACAGATTGCCCGAGCGGCATCCTCGTTAAACTCGGCGGCAAGCCCGATGATTCGGGCCCTGACCCTGGGGTCATGCTCGGCGAGCATCGTGCTGACGAGTTCCTTGGTGAAGGCAGCCTGGGCAGCTGGCGTCGCGTTGCGGGCCTCCTGCGCCTGCTGTCGCAGTTCCTTGATCCGCTGGTCGGCTGTCAGCCCATATCGCTCCTTCTCCAGGGCAATCTGTTTCGCATCTTTCCAGGGCAGCGGCCCGGCACAGCCGACGAGACAGAGTCCGCTGATGAACATGAATCGCAGCCAGCGCCATGACTGAGGTCGCCGAAACCGACCGCACGCGATCGTTATCATTCGTTGAGACATGGAAACAGAGCTCTCGGAACCGGGGGGGCGGTCGATGATGAGGCGGGAACGTAACGGGCCCGGCCACTGACCTCCAAGAGCAAAGCTGCTTCTTCAACACTTCCTGAACCCACAAAAGCGGCCAGGCTGCCCAGCTTCCGGATCGGGTTTGGGCGAAGCATTCGATTCCGGTGGCCAATTCCCGCAGATCAGCCGAAACTCTGGGCATGACGCGCCCCACGTTCCAACGACGACGGCCACTGCGGTGGTCGGCCTGCCTCTGGGCTGCCTGCCAGTTGGCAGCCATGGCGGCTGAGCCAACAGCGGTGCAGGTGCTGACCGCAGCGTCCAACGGCAGCCGGCAAACGGTCGAGGGCCACCTGTTGCTCGAGGCCCGGGACGGCAGCCTGCTGGTCGAGACGGCAACCCAGCAGCTGAAGGTGCTGGCGGGCAGCGAGATCATCAGCCGCACACCACTGCCACCGGCCGCGCCCCTCTCCCCCCGCGAACTCGGTCGCCTCACACTGGCGGAGCTGCCCGCCGGCTTCAGCCTGCTGACCACCCGGCATTATGTGATCTGCTACGACACCTCACTCGGCTACGCCCGCTGGTCAGCCGCCCTGCTGGAACAGTTGCATCAGGGCTTTTA
>RGBY01000601.1 GCA_009919445.1 Planctomycetia bacterium | reverse complement strand
GTATCGCCAGCGTTCACTGCGGACAGCATGATTGCCCTGATTATGACTCGTGATTGCCGGCCGCGGGCGGGTAGCGGTGGCGTCACAGAGCTGCGGGACGAGGCTGAGCCCTTCCAGATCCTCACGAGCTGGCAGCCCGGCCAGCTCAACGAGCGTGGGGTAGAGGTCGAGCAGTTCTGCTGGCTGGTTGCATCGCTGGCCAACGGTGACGCCCGGCCCGGCAAAGATGAGCGGCACCTTGGTGCCCCGATCCCAGAGACTGTTTTTGCCGATGATCGCCTTCTCGCCCAGATGCCAGCCGTGGTCGCCCCAGACCACGACGATGGTGTTGTCGGTAAGGCCCGCATCATCGAGGGCGGCCAGCAGCCGACCGATCTGGGCATCGACAAAGCTGGTGCAGGCAAGGTAGCTGCGGACGATGTTCCGCAACTGGTCGTTCTCTCGCAGCCACCGCAGCCGTGGTTCCGGCAGCGACCAGTGGAGATACCAGGAAAACCGCGGCGTGTCGTCGCGGTCACCAGCCAGCAGGGGCGGCAGCACCGTGTCGTCGTCAGGGTAGAGATCGAACCACTGTTGCGTGGCATAGCAGGGGACATGCGGCAGGAAGAAGCCGGCGGCCAGGAAGAAGGGCCGGTCCTTGGGGGCATTGTTGATCTGTTCAACGATCCAGCTGGCCACTTGATAGTCACCTTTTTGCGTGTCGTCGTTGTCTGGCGGCCAGACGCCCCAGTCCATCAAGGGATGGTCGCCCATTGGGGTCGGGGGGATGAGCTTCTTTGGTGGCTTGGTGCCCACGCCGCCGTAAGGGGCGGTGCGTTCGAACTCGGGTGGTTTGTCTGCATTTGTTTTTTGCTGGCGGCGGGCGCCGGTACCCCCGTGATAGATCTTGCCGGTCGCGGCCGTCAGATAGCCGTGTTGAGCGAAGTGTTGGGGCAGGCTGACACGATCAGCCCACTCGGGAATTGTCCGAAACCAGGGGGCGAGTCCGTAGATGCCGGTCGTGGTTGGCCGCAGGCCGAGCAGCAGGCTGGTTCGAGAAGGATTGCACAA
>RGBY01000061.1 GCA_009919445.1 Planctomycetia bacterium | reverse complement strand
CATCACGCCCTCCAACTGCTCAATCACCTGATCAGCTTGGTCAACGCCGAGGGCCGTAATCCGGGCACTTTTGATCTTCGGATGGGCGGTGGTCAGCAGTTCTTCATGGGTTGTGAACAGCTCTTCATAGAGCTTCTCACCGGGCCGCAGGCCCGAATAGCGAATTTCGATGTCGCGGCCTTCCTGCAGGTTGGACAACCGAATCATGTCCCGAGCCAGGTCGGCGATCCGCACCGGCTCACCCATGTCGAGCACAAAGACATCGCCCCCTTCGCCGAGCAGTCCGGCCTGAATGACGAGCCGGGCAGCCTCGGGAATGGTCATAAAATAGCGTTCAATGTCGGGGTGGGTCACAGTGATTGGCCCACCCTGCAAAATTTGCTCACGAAAGACCGGCACGACGCTACCAGCAGAGTTCAGCACATTACCAAACCGTACCGTCGAGAACTGTGTATCAAATTCGTCTGCAATCAGCTGCACCAGCATTTCAGCCACCCGCTTGCAGCAGCCCATCACGCTGGTTGGATTCACCGCCTTGTCGGTTGAGATCATCACAAAGGTGGCAGTGCCACTGACCCCGGCGGCCCGGGCGAGCGTGGCGGTTGCCAGCGGAATGTTCCTGAGGGCCTCTCCTGGGTGCTGTTCCATCAGGGGCACATGCTTGTAGGCGGCGGCGTGAAAGACGATGTCGGGTCGGAAGTCCGCAAAGACATGTTCCACCCGCTGGGCATCGGTGATGTCGGCTACGCAGGGGATGATCTCAGTGCCAGTGGTAGCTTCACTGAGTTCTCGCTCAATCCAAAATAGCCCGGTCTCATTGCGGTCCAGCACGATCAGCCGCGCCGGGCCATGACTGAGAAGCTGTCGGCAGAGTTCCGAACCGATGCTGCCAGAGGCTCCGGTGACCAGGACGGTCTGGTTACCAAGCCAGCGGCCCAGGCCTTCGGTGTCAATCTCAACGGTGGGCCGTCCGAGCAGGTCGGCGATGTCGATCGGTCGGGGCTGCATCTGCACCCGGCCATCGATCAGCGTGTGGATGGCAGGGATGATGGTGGCGGTGCAGCCGGCGGCAGCGCACTGCTTTTGCAGGTCGGAAACCTCACTGCCCAGAAAGGTCTGTGAGAGCAGCATCACCTCGTCGATGCGGTGCTCGGCAATCAGCCGCTCAAGTCGCTTGGTGGTGCCGACTACTCTGATGCCGCCAGTCGAGCGGCCAACCAACTCACGGTCTTCCGGCTTGGCTACCATGCCGACAACCATCCGCTGGCTTTGCGGTGATGGATCGGACTGAATCGCCCGCACGACCGCCTCACTGGACGGGCAGGTGCCCACCAGCAGCACCCGCTTGGCGGCTACGAGCGACCGCCGTTTGAGAAAACTATCGACCTCACTGGCTGCCCCCCGAAAGCCTCCCAGAATGGAGATAGCCACAAACCAGTCGATGATCCAGATACTGCGGGGGATCTGCGCCAGCACAAGGCTGCCGAGTGTTGCCAGGTGCCAGGCAAGGCGGCGAACAGTAGGAAACCGAAGATCGCCAAGCGGTCGGCCTGTCATCGGTGTGCTCCTGGGGAAGTTAGTTGGCCGCTGAGGTCGGCAGGGCGGTTGGCCTGCTCAACGCGAAGCTGTTTCAGTCGTCGCAGCCGCTCCTGAAGTTTCTTACTGTCGGGCCGTCGCAGCAGGCACCAGTCGAGTTCCCGTTTGGCAGTGTCGACATCACCGATCAATAGGGCGGAATCGATATGGGACAGGCGGACCGCATAGTGGTTGGGATTGGCGGCGATCGCCTCGTTCAGCGTGGCTTCCACTAGTACCGAATCGCCGAGGGTCCGCTGCAGTCCGGCCGCCTCATACAGAAGGTTGCAGCGGTCATTTCCGGAGGAAGCCTCGGCAGCGGCCAAGACGGCATCCAGCCGCTGTTGTTTAACAGGTTGCATCTGCTCAGCCGGTGTGTGCCGTGACCAGAGGCCGTCAATCATTCGCAACCCGATCAAATCGGGCTTAAGTAGTTCACAGGCAGCGGTGGCTGGCATCAGCGGCAGTAGCACATTCAAAATGCGGCTGCGTTGCGAGGGGCATTCAGCGAAGCACTGCTGTCGCAACTGCATGGCCCGGTCGTCGTCGCCATCAAGTTCGGCCTGCACGGCTGCCTCGAACAGCACCTGTCCATCATGGGGCCGAACCTTTAGGGCCTGAGCAATACAGGCACGGGGCAGATCGGGATTAGGCCGATGCAGAAATGCGAGGGCGGCCAGCACACACCAGGCATCACCGGCACAGGGGTTGACGGCCACAGCCTTGCGGGCTGCCTGTTCGGCTGATTGCAGATCGGCAAAGCCAGTGCCAGTGACCGCCTCCAGCCACTGCTGGGCCTGTGCGGCTGAATCAAACTGGCCCGATTCGACTGTCTGGCGAATCTCGATCAATCCGCTGGTTTCACCGGCGGCTCGGCGGGCCAGGCCGAAGTGTTCCAGCCGGTTCACGGCCAGTTCGGCCCAGGCTCGGGGATGGTCGGGACGGGCTGCCACCGTTTGTTCAAGGGCCGTCAAGCGTTCGGTCAGGGCAGCAAGCAGCAGCAGTTGGACATCTGCTTCAGAGGGCTGTTCGTCACTGAAGTCGGCTGGTGGCTGGGTGCGGGCGGCCGTAGCCTGCCGACTGAGCGCCTGCAGGCTTGTCTTCGCCACATCTCGCGACTGCTTGATGGCAGACTCAAAGTGCACCTCGGCACGTGCCGCCTGCAGCTGATAGCTGCCGAGGAATGCCAGCACAGCCAGGGTGATGACGGTGAGGCCGCCGGCGGTGACCCGGTCCAGAGGCAGAGTGGGCAGGCTGAGCCTTGGAAGATGGGGGAGGGCGAGCTTTACGGCGCAGGCCCCCAGCAGCATCAGCAGGGTGGAGCAGGCTGGGGCATACCAGTTGAAGTCAGTTCCTGCGTGCACGGCCCCGGCAGCCAGGCCACTAGTCAGGGCCATGGCAACTATCCGCTCGCGATCGTTGCCCTGGTGAAATACCAGGATGCAGGCAGCGAAGCCGAGCAACAGGCTTACGATGGCCAGGACCAGCCCAATCAGGCCGGTCTCAACGCCGAGATTCAGATAGCTGTTTTCGGCGTCCCAGATGGTGTCCAGCCGGCTGTTGACCCGGTCCAGTCCGTGAATCGACAGAGCTGCTCCTACCAGTAGTGTGATGCCAAGCATGCCGCCTGCCGCAGCCGGGGTGATTCGGCCAGCCCGCAGCAGCATGCCGGTGGCTATCAGCCCGGCAGCCGCCAGAGCCAGAACGCCACCGCGCGACAGTGACAGCAGCACCGCAAAGGCGACTACGGCTAGGGCGATGAGCCCGATGGCCAGCCGATGTTCAGTTGGCAGGCTGCTGGAGGATAGTTTCGGGCGATGGGGGCGCGACCGCCGTCGGCAGTCACGAATCGCGCCTCGGCTGCCCGCTGGTGTGCGGCGCCGGATTGATGACTGCTGATTGACGGTCCTGGGGGCAAACGCCCACCAGGCGAGTGATCCGACGCCAATGGACAAAAAGCTGGCATAGTTATTTCGGTTGCTGAAGGTGCCCTTGACGACGCTATGGGTGTCGTTGAAGGCAAACTCATAGAACCAGAGGTAGTCGCCGTTGCTGGTCAGGTACTGCATAATCCCAAGGGCCGCCATTAGCCCGATAGAAATGGCCACCAGCCGCAGTATCCGTTCGACATCAGACACCGAGTCAATCGTTTGAAACAGGCAGCCAACCAGAACGGCCTGGGACGCAAAAATCGCGATACCCATGAAGGTTTCATGGGGCGTCAGCGACAGGGTGTTCCAGCGGCCAAGCGTCCAAGTGCCGTCAGTCCAGCAGGGGAACAGAATGGCAAGCTTGGGGGAGACGGCGTTAACGAGTCCGGCTGACAATGGCAATAGCTGCACCAGCCCGATGGCCAGTCCGGCTGTGAACAGCAGGTCGAGTGGACCCAGTTGCCAGCCGGCAGAGTCGTGATGCAGCCACCGTAGCAGCCAGTAGCTGTAGCCGTAGCCGTAGCCGTAGCCGTAGCCCATTTCTTCGAGCCCAACGGCGTTAACCACGGTGCCGAACAGGTTCACCCCGAACATCCGCAGGGTTTCGACGGCCTTGATCAATACTCGGCGGCGATTCTTTTCGGGCCGTACCACTAGCATCAGCCCGTCGCACAGACGGCCGACGGCGGCAGCATCGGTGCCAGCCAGCACTGGTGGGGCATCGACGATCACCTGGTCATAGCAGCCCTCGGCCCACGACAGTAGCTCGGCAAAACGGTCGCCCAGCAGCAGCTCACCGGGGTTGGGTGGCCGCCGACCGGCAGGGATGACATCTATCGGCACCGCCCCGGCGGGCTTAGCCAGACTGGCCGCCAGCTCGGCGACGGGGTCGCTGCCTCGCAGCAGGTCAGAAAGCCCTATCTGGCCTCGGCGGTTGATCAGCTTGGTGAAGCCGGGCTTGCGCATGTCGGCGTCGATGATCAGCACCCGCTTGCCTGCCTGTTGGTAGGCGATTGCAAGATTGCTTGAGATCGTGGTCTTGCCGTCACTTGGTTCGGCGCTCGAGACGGCGATGCGTTCAGAATCGTCACTTCCCATCACCAGCACGGTTCGAATCGTCCGAAAGCTCTCGGCGGCAGCATCGTCGGAGGTATTCCACATGTGGGCCGTTTCGAGGCCCGCCTCATCCTCAAACTCTTCTGGCTCATCAAGCATGCCAATGGTGGCCAGCGTCGGCAGGTTCAGTTCGGCCTGCAGTTCCTCCGGTGAGCGGGCCCGGTCGTCGAGCGTGTCGATCACGAACACAATGCCAACACCACTGGCCAGCCCTGCTGCCAGCGCTGCCAGAATCGTCAGCGACAGTTTGGGGGAGACGGGCTTCTCCGGCACGACCGGCTCGCGGACCACGGTGGTTCGAACGCCACCGTTCTCTTGCCGCAGGTCGACGCTGGCAATTTGGTTCAGCAGGGTGTTCCGCAGCTGCCGCAGCCAGCTGAGGTCGTGCTCAACGATGTCAAGCTGGCTGATGTCGCTGGTCAGCCCGATCGAGTCTTGCTTGGCCTGATCAAAGCTTTGCTGCAACCATTTTTCCTGTTGTGAAGCGGAACTGAGCCGCTGCTGCAGAATATTTGCTACGGTGCTCGCTAGCTGGTGGTCATCTCCACCGAATGACCGGGGTGTGCCAATGACGTCGAACTGGGCCAGGTACCCCTCCATTCGCTCGATCTTTCGCTGCCGCTCAACCACCTTGGGGTGATTCGTGCCGTAGTATTCCAGCAATGTGTCGAGTTGGGCCCGGTCTTCGAGCAGTTGCTTCTCGACGGCGACGCGGGTCTGTTTGTCGCGATCCCCCAGGCCCATCGAGTCAAGGAATGCCTCCCTGCCGAGAGTTTCTTCGATGGCGATGAGGCTCTGGCGAATATTCTTTCCCGCCTGAATGGCCTCGGTGAGCGACTGATAAGAAGCCTGCAGCAGCAGTCGCTTTTTCTGAGTTTCAATCAGCGCGCTGTTGAGTTGAATGGCTCGTTCCACCAGCGGGTGCGTCGTCTTGCCGTCAGCTTTGATGCCCAGGTCGCCCACCCGCTGCCGGACAGCCAGAAACTCAGCCTGCTTGGTTTCAATCTTCTTGTCGACTTCTTCCTTTTCCCGCTGTAGCAGATCGACGATGCTGCTGGCCGTGCCGCGGTGCGATTCGTCCATGAACGTTGCGTAGGCCTGAATGATGGCGGCCACGACGGCGGCTGAGGCCTGCGGGTCGGGTGATCGGAAACTGAGCTCCAGGATGTTGGTCTGGCGGACACCGCGAACCTTAAGTTCTTCGGAAAATTTCTTGGCCAGCAGTTCTGGGTCTTGGCTGCCGAACTGGCTGCGGACGGGGCCGTCTAGCAGATTCGCTGCTGACTGAAGCACCAAGGGGCTGGAGACCAGTTTTTCGTAGGTGGCCATGGCGGCTAGATCGTCCCGGCCACCGGTCATGGACGTGCCCAGATTTTCACGGCTGGTGTCAACCACCAGAAGTTGGGCGTCGGCCTCGAAAATCTGGGTCGCGGTGGCGAAGTAGAGTCCGCCTAACATGCCACAGACGGCCAGTGTGCCGACGACCACAATTCGGCGGTGCCAGACGACCCGCAGGAAGCGAATGGCCTGCCGAATCGTATGGGCAGTGGAGTCTGGTTCGTGATCGTCGTGATCGAGCATCAGAAGGGCTACTAGAGAAGATGAAGTGAAAAAAGGGCTCTAGAACAGCGGTATCGATTGGCCGGCGACAACGCTGAACCGCACGATATTCGTGAAGATGTTGTGGATGACGGTGCGGGGTGTCTGCTCGACACTAACGACATCACCGGGTGACAGCCGCAGGTTCGATTCGTTGTTGTGCTGGGCCTCAGCGACACTGGTCTCAATGACGACCGGCTCATTTTCGCCAGTGACATGCCGAGTGATGTAGATCTTGTCAGCCCAGGGGTTGCTGCGTTCACCGGCCAGCGCGATAGCGTCAAGCAGGTGTACCGGCTGGCCGACTGGCATTTCGTACTGCCCCGGCTTCTTAACGAGACCAATCACACTGATTGGGGTGGGGTCACGGGTTTCGACACGCACGACGTCGCCATCCTGCAGGGTCACGTCGTTGTCACTTGTGCCGTCGAGTGTGGCCAGGTCGACAGTGAAGGTTTCAGTGGCGGGGCGTTGGGCCCGGGGCTGTGGTTGTGGATTGGCGAACCGCCGAGGCCGGCTGCGGCCGGCCGGTTCCACAGCAGAAGTCAGCTGAATATCGTCGTTTTCAGATTCGACGAAGTTGTTGTCTGGCTCGTCAGACTGCGTGAGCTGCTGCAGCGGTGGCGTAGCGTGTCGCCGAATCTCGATGATCGTACCGGCCTTTTCGTCAAGTGACCCGGCGGCCATCAGGGCAGCCAATAGGGTGCTCTGGCCGCGTGGCAGTTCCTTGGTCCCTTGTTCCTTGACGGCCCCCACGACAGTGACCCGGTTTACCGCCTTCTTTCGCATGGTGACGGTTACTTGGGGCGCCCGGTAGAGACCCCGCTGAACGGCAGCGTCGGCAACGCGTTGTTCAGCCTGAAAGGGCTCGAGGCCGGCGAGTGGCACCTCACCTATCAGCGCGATGGTGGCGATGCCGTTGTTATCGACCCGAACCGGTGTTGGGGTGATGCGGCCAGCTTCTTCTAGGCCGCTGCTGATGGTGACGTCTACCACGTCCTCCGGCTCAATCAGGCTGCTGGGCGTGGTCGACATCGACAGTCGGCTGAGGTCAGCGACCTTGGCGTTGGTCACCTGAGCCGCCTGATAGCGGGCAGGCATCCGCCGTGCTTTGATAACCCGGTTGGCACAGCCCTCAGCTGGTAGCAACGCAAGCAGTAGCATGGCGACCACTTGACGCTGTGTGTTAGTCAATTCATGACGTAAAAAATATGCAGTCAACGCTTCACCCGTCCCTCGTCCAAGCAGAACTTTCTGGGGGGGTGGGGAATAGCCGATCGGGCTGCATCAAGCCAAGGCGATTTTCGAACGGCTAGCTGGGCGACCTACGGTCTTCTGCGAGACAGCAGAAGGTGTCCCGTTTCAAGCCTCGTTTGAACTCCCGCGTGCCCCAGTGCCTCCACCTCTCGCTTTGGGAGAGGTGGAACGCAGGACGGGTGAGGGTGCTTTCGTTTGGGCACGACTGCTCGCGAAGTATCATTCGCGGAAGCTCCTTGCGCAAGCTGGGGGATCTGCCCCAAGCTTACTCAGCGCACAAAAAGGCCGGACTGGACAGTCCAGTCCGACCTATTTTGAATCTTCACAAAACCAGCAACTTACGGAGTTGCCGGACTGTCGTTGATGCCAGAGCCGATGGCGATTCCCGATCCGATCCCTGCACCAAGCAATCCAGCGGCAGTCAGAATCGGATAGTTCGCAAATGCGCGGCCCAGAAACCCGCCGCGTCGACGAGTCTGTTGGACTGGGACGTAAGGAGCCGGCTGTGGATCGGGAATAAACTGTACGGCACCATCATCCGCCGGCACCTGCCGAGCCACGAGGGTGATTTCGGGCTTAGCTCCCGGGGGAGCTTTGTCTGATTCCCAGAATCGGAAAGTTGATTTCTTACCGTTGGCCTGCACCACATGGGTTCCTTCCCGCAATCCTTCGACAACGAACGAACCGTCATCGAGAGTTTCCACAGCGGCCACCTCGTTGCCGGAATAGCCGATGCTCACGAGGGCATGGCTTTTTGCCTTGCCGGCGACGTCCTTCACGAGGCCGATCAGCGTGCCCTTGCTCCCGAGCACAACATCGGTGACTTCAGCCTTGGCATCAGCCGTTATGACTGGCGTATCAGCAAATGTAGCTGCCGGGGTCGCGAATAAGGCAGCAGTGCATACAACTACGCCAGTCTTTCGCATCCATTTTGTCATCACCATGTCTCTCTCCGAACTTTGCTGTCTGCGAATGAAATGAGGGTGGCGGGCAGCCGTCTACCACCCGTTAGTTCTCGTTATCGACGGGAGATAGCGGCAAACTTCACCCCGAAACAATCCCAGTCAGATTTTTCGGAAAACTTTCCGATCAGGCAGCGATGTCTGGATAGACGATGCGACTTAGGCAGAATAGCACGGCTCGTCTTGGTGAAGCTGGCGGGCTACCGTCCGAACCATCCGAACCCAAAGCCGCATTTGCCGTCTTTCAACTGCCTCGATGATTTTCGGGCTGATCGCCGCTGCTGGACCACTCCCCCAGCCACATCGTCACCGGCGACGACCCGGGCCGGGTTTTCACAGCAGACGAGGGTGGCAAGGTCTTCGCCAGCCATTTCAATGATGGTGTCGTAGGCGTCACGAATGCCAAAGGGCCGGTTCTTCGTGTCATGGGCGTCACTGGCGATAAAGTGAATCAGCCGTTCTTCCACACACATTTCTGCGATCTTTTGCGGTGAGCGGCCAAAGGCTCCAGTCAGGCTTGCGGCGGTGATCTGCAGCAGGCCGCCCGCTTCGACCACATCCCACATCACGTCGGGGTTTTTGATGATGCCTCGGTTGCGTTCTGGGTGCGAAAGAATGCCCACCAAGCCCTGCCGGCTAAGCGCGGCGAGCAGGGGCTCGAGGGGAAAGTAGGTCTCGTGTGGCAGTTCCAATAGTACGTGCTTGCCCTTGTCAGCTAGGGTAAGCACTTTGCCCTGTTTCACCAGTTTGGGCAGTTCGGGCTCAATCCGTACATCGGCCCCGGGCAGGACCGACACGCCAACGCCCTCGGCATTTAGGGCAGTTTGCAGATCGGTCACACCTTGGCGGATTGCCTCGGCTGAAACTTGGCTATTGGTCCCTAACTGGTGTGGTGTGGCAATCAAAAATTTCGTACCGTCCGCGAAAGCCCTGC
Source organism: Planctomycetia bacterium (assembly GCA_009919445.1). Classification (GTDB taxonomy): domain Bacteria; phylum Planctomycetota; class Planctomycetia; order Pirellulales; family UBA1268; genus UBA1268. The sequence continues at coordinate 2,086 of RGBY01000061.1, read as the reverse complement.
GGGCCATGGCGAGCGACTCGGCGAGATTGGCCGATCCATCGTCAATGCCCGGAACGATGTGGCAGTGGATGTCGGTGAAAGTGGATTTTGAGGACATCGAAAACCTTTGGTTGTGCCATTCGTTCCAAGAAAGCTTTAGCTTTCAAGAGATTCTACTAGATCCCACTTTTCACGAACTGCCCCGGAATTCGAAGCCCTGTACCTCGAAAGGCATGGACAATGGCTATGGAAGCTCGTGCCCCGACGATTCCTGTCGAGTCACACAAACGGATGGAAACCCACGACTTCAAACGTGCTGGGTTGCGTGTTGTTGGGACTGGTGATGACGACGGAACCTCTTCATCGAGGAACTACGACGTAGCCGTTGTCGGATTGGGCTACGTTGGCCTGCCTCTATGTCTGGCCTTCGCCAAGAAAGGGGTTTCAGTACTCGGTGTCGACACCGATCCGGAAAAGCCTAAGGCTCTTCAAGCAGGCCAATCCTACATAAGGCACATCGACGATCAGGCAATCTCAGCCGTAGTCAGTAACCGAAGATTCACTGCGACAGATGACTTTGCACGTCTCAGTGAGGCGGAGGCCATCCTCATCTGTGTTCCTACGCCCCTGACCGCAAATCGCGTCCCTGATCTTTCGTATGTTGAGTCAACGGTAAAATCAATCGCCCCGCATCTGCGGCACGGTCAACTGATTGTCCTTGAGTCGACCACCTATCCAGGTACGACAGACGAGGTTGTTCGGCCACTGCTTGAAGAAGGAAGTGGCCTCTGTGCGGGAACTGATTTTTACTTGGCTTATTCTCCTGAGCGGGAAGATCCAGGCAACCCGAAGAGCAACTTTGAAAACGTGCCCAAGGTTGTCGGGGGCTATTCCGCAACCTGCCTGGAGCGGGCCAAGGTGCTCTACGGCAGGATTGTTGCCGAGGTAGTACCGGTTTCGAGTTGCCGCATCGCAGAAGCAACGAAGCTGATGGAAAATATCTTCCGTTCTGTAAATATCGCGCTCGTGAATGAACTGAAAGTAATTTATTCACGGATGGGAATAGATGTTTGGGAAGTGATCCGAGCGGCGGCAACAAAACCGTTTGGGTATATGCCATTTTATCCAGGGCCGGGGTTGGGGGGGCACTGTATTCCGATTGATCCCTTCTATCTTACGTGGAAGGCACTTGAGTACGGACACCACACGCGGCTCATCGAATTGGCCGGTGAAATTAACACCGCTATGCCCGAATACGTTGTCTCCCGGGTAATCGACGCCCTTAATGACGCGGGCAAGCCAGTCAAGGGATCGCGAATACTTGTTCTCGGTATCGCCTACAAGGCAGACGTTGATGACGATCGCGAAAGCCCAAGTTACGCAATTATGCAATCACTTGAGCAGCGTGGCGCGGAAGTGTTTTACAACGATCCACACGTGCCGAAGATCAAGGAAGGGAGAAGCAATCATGCCATTGCCGGGAGGGACTCGGTCGACCTGCCTTACGAAGCAGATGTGGTCGTGCTGTGCACAGGGCATCGCGAGTACCTCGAGATTGATTTTAGTCGTATGGAGGTGCCATTAGTGGATTGCAGAAATGTTGTTCATATGCGGCCCCAAGCGTATTACGCCGCTTAATAGGCCGCGACGAGGAGTGGGCGGCGATCATTCACAAGAGAACGCGAGTCTCAGGAACATTTAAAGGCCGACGGTTTGCTATTGCAGCGAGTAGAAAATCAACGGTGGGCAACTTCTGTGAAATCGAACCCCCACGGCCCGGGACGGCCGCTCCAGCTTTTCTTAATTGCGACAGTGGCCGAGACCCACTGGCGTTTTCTACAGGGGCAGATTGCATACCTTCAGTCGGAGGGCTTCCGTGTAACGCTTGTTTCATCTCCTGGACCTCAGCTTGAGGCGTGCCGAACCCGCTGGGGGACACGGTGCGTGGGAATTCGGATGACACGGCGGATAAACCTGCTTCAGGACTGCCTCAGTTGCGTAAGGCTTTGGTGGCTGCTGCTTTTAGAACGGCCAGCCATTGTCCAATACAGCACACCGAAAGCTGCTCTTCTCAGCAGCGTTGCGGCTACCCTCGCTGGCATACGCT
>RGBY01000007.1 GCA_009919445.1 Planctomycetia bacterium | reverse complement strand
AGGATAGTCGCGTTGGACTCAGCCGATTCATTCCGCATCGCCAGGGCAGCCGAGACGGTGCCCAGCAACTTTTCGTCAGCCTGAGCCTCGCGCAAGAGCACCAGCCCATCGCGTACAGGCCGTTCAATCCAGTTGGCCTCACGTTCAAGATCAGCCAGTGGCGGCGCGTCAAAGGGTTCTAGTGGCGCAAGTTCAATAGCGGGGAGCGGTTCTTTCCTCTCCTCAGCAGACTCATTTAATTCAGGGGCGGGTATCTCAGGCGACGCTCCGCCACCACCGCAGCCAGCCAACAGCCCCGCGAGAAAAAGCCCACACCCACACCACCCCAGGATCATCAGCCGGAGCCAAACTGGTTTGTTCCGTCGGTCTGCCTGCTGCATCCATCTCCTCCGTTCAGAAATCTTCAGGATCGCCTCAGCCATCCTTGCCTGAATCGTCCTGACGGCGTCGATGCTACGGGGGCAGCCGCAACCCGGTCAACGTCCGGTCGGGGTGGCCGGTGAGGTTTCCGGCAGCCGATGGCCAAGTTTCTCCCGCTTCGTTGCGAGGTAACGGGCATTGAACTCGTTGGAGGGCGGCTGGATTGACACCTGATCGACAACCTCGAGGTCGAACCCACCATAGATAAAAGCGTCCGTCTTTTTCGGATTATTGGTGAGGAGCCGCACCTTGGTCAGTCCAACATCCTTCAGCAACTGGATGCCGATTCCATAGTCTCGCGAATCCGCCTTGAAGCCGAGTGCGAGGTTGGCCTCAACCGTATCGAGCCCTTCATCCTGAAGACCGTACGCCTTGATTTTCTGCACAAGCCCAATCCCCCGCCCCTCTTGCGGCAGATAGACCAGAACGCCAACTCCCTCATTCCCAATTCGCTCGAGAGCCATATGCAACTGATCACCGCAATCACACCGCAGGCTATCGAGTAAGTCGCCTGTAAAACAGGAAGAGTGCAGTCGCACCAAGGGGGCGTCTGCCGTTGCAACATCACCCATCACCAGCACAATCGGCTGCTGGGACTCATAGCGAACATCGTAGGCAATGATTCGAAACTGACCCCATTTCGTCGGCAGGTCTGCTTCGGCTACTCGCTCGACTAATTTTTCACGAGTTCGGCGGTAGCGAATCAGTTCTTCAATCGAAATGATTTCGAGGTCGTGCTCACGGGCAAGCGCAATAAGCGTTTCTCGGTCCGCGCGATTTCCTTCTGCGTTGAGAATCTCACAGAGGACACCCGCAGGCTGCATGCCGGCAAGACGGGCCAGGTCGACTGTGGCCTCGGTATGACCAGCACGCCGTAGCACGCCGCCCTCCTTCGCAACCAGCGGAAAGAGATGACCGGGCCGGACAAAATCTTGTGGCCGGCTTTCTGGATCGAGTAGCGCGGCAATGGCAGTAGCCCGTTCTGTGGCGGTGATGCCGGTGCGGGCTGAGATATGATCGACCGGTACCGTAAAGGCTGTCCCCAGTGGGGTGGAGTTGGCCTCAACCATCATTGGCAGTTCCAGCCGACTGGCAACGTCGGGAAGGACCGCCATGCAGACCTGGCCTCGGCCGTGCGTGATCATGAAGTTCACCGCCTCAGGGCTGGCATGTTCGGCGGCGCAGATAAAGTCGCCCTCGTTTTCCCGATCCTCTGCATCGACAACGATTACGATCTGACCTGCTTGAAAGGCTTCGATGGCGGCATCAATCGAGCTGAAATCAGACTGCATCGCGTCCTGTCGGATGGCTTTTGACACCCGAAACTCCTGTGGCTGGTGACTTTTCGACAATCAATTATAGATTGCGGATCGTGGCGACCACGAGAAGTCGCCAGAAAACGACCGGCAACAGCCAAAACGGTGGGGGATCGGACCATGTTGGACCGTGAAGAATATATCGAGCAGGCCTACCTGTTCCGGACACTCGGCGAGCGAATACTCGATGGTGTTGCCATGCAGGAGGCGCTGGTCCACCTGGGGCATGAGATACTGGCAACAACCAAACTGCCCCTGGCCATTGACTACCTCATCAGTGATCTGCGGCTGGTTGGCACCATGGCTTCGGCTATGGGTCGGATGAGCCATTACTTCACCCCCTTCCAGACTTTTGTTGTCGCGGAGGCGGAAGACGAAGAAGGCCGCTTCGACCTGCGAACAGCGCTCACGATCCTTGAGCGTGAGGCCGCCTATCGTGCTGAAAACGCCACGCCGCAGGGACTCTTCTTTTTTCGTTTCGAATGCCTCTCGCGGAACCGCCTCGACTACATGCATGGCCTGACCGCCACCGCGAACGACGACATTTTTAATGTGGACTGGAAAGACTGGATCAAGATGGTCTCTCGGCAGGTCGGGTTGGTCGATCTCGCCGACCTTGTCTATGTCCGCAGTGACGAACTCTTGCGGCGGCAGCAACGACGACATCCAGCAGACCGGACGACAGACAACGCACCGGCAACCACCGAGAGCCACATGCTGTTTGGCGAGAAAGAGGGCCGCATCGCCTGGGCGAACCGTGGCAAAGACCCCCTCTACCTGTTTGCTGCCTTACAACGACAACTCGGCTACCCAGCGGTACCACGACCAAAGCGGCCCAAGCCACAGACCGACTCACCCACGCTCTTAGCCCGTCGCATCGACAGGCTCGAACTTCGCGTCAAACTCCTTGAGGAAGAGAACAAGGGGGGCATCGACCTCAACCAGTTTGACCCCAAAAATCCACAGGCCGAATAGCGGCTGTCACCCGATCAACACCGGCCCTGATGACTGACTCCTCCGCCATCCCATTTGGAACAGGCTCACGCCAGCGGCAGCATCTCGCAGAAATTGTCGCAGCTGCAACCGCAGCGGTCGCTCCCAAAACCCTTCTGGCAAATCGGCTGTCTATCTTGCCCCCCGGTGAACGACTCCTCTTCGACGGGCATCCATTTCCTTCAACTGACTGCCCACTCGACCTCAAAACAGTTGAAAAAATAGTGGTCGTTGGAGGCGGCAAGGCTGCCGCAGGGCTGGCCGCCGGCATCGAGCAACTACTGGGACCAGCGCGTCTAAAAGCCCATCGGGTGAAGGGCCTCGTCAGTGTGCCGGCCGGCTGCCAGCTGCCACTGACGCAGATCGAGGTTCGCGAAACCCGGCCCACCGGCATCAATCTGCCAACACCCGCAGTTGTCGATGCCACATCTGAAATGCTCGCCATGCTCAGCCAACTCGGGCCCCACGATCTCGCCATCGTGCTGCTCACTGGCGGCGGCTCAGCCCTCCTCGAAGCACCTGCCGCCGGCATCACACTTGAGTTTGTCAGCGACATCACCCAGCAGCTCTCTGCTCAAGGGGCGGACATCACCTCGCTCAACACCATTCGCCAACTGCTCAGCCGGGTGAAGGCTGGCCGCCTGGCCGCCGCCACAACAGCCGGACGAATGCTGGCGCTGGTGCTTTCTGATGTTATCGGCGACCCGCTACCAATGATTGCCTCAGGCCCCTGCCTGCCGTCGACGAACAGCCTGGCTGCCATCACCACTATTCTCAATCGCCACGATCTCCCTGAAGGCAGCCGTGCTGCTGTTCTCAGCCTCGTTCAGACAGAGGCCCTCGAGTTGCTTTCACCGCCAACCGCTGCAGGTCGTTGGCGCACCCCTCAAGGCTGTCAGGTGGATCATCTGGTGCTGGGTTCAAACGCCACTGCCATCACGGCGGCATCTGCTGCTGCCGCTCATTGTGGCTATGAAGTTGTTGCTGCCATAACTGACAAAAGCAGCACACCAGCCGAAGAGGTTGGCTACCGCCTGGCTGACCGGGGGCTTGAACTGCTGGCTACCGCCTGCCAACTGGGCCGGCCCCTGGCAATGATTGAGGGGGGTGAGGCAACCGTTCACGTCCCCAGCGACCATGGACGCGGTGGCCGTAACCAACAAACCGTGCTCGCGGCAGCCGAGCGGTGCGCTGGGAGAGCCTGGCCGGCGGGCCTGCTGGTGGCAAGTTTTGGGACAGACGGCGAAGACGGGCCAACGCCGGCCGCCGGAGGCGTCATCGACCAGATGACGGCAGCCGCCCTGTTGCGGAACCGCGACCAACTCCTCACTGCTCTCAGGCGGTGTGACGCCTACCCCCTGCTCAACCACTGCGACGGCCTCATCGAAACCGGCCCAACTGGCACGAACGTTGCCGACCTGCGGCTGGTGCTTGCCCACCCAAACCCAACAACGTAACCACGAGCTTCCGCATGAAGGGCGGATCGTTGATTTCCTCTGACTCATCGAGTTCGCCTCGGCTCAAAATCCCTGCCGTATGGATGTGGCCAAGAATGTCTTGGAATGCTTCAGGCAGACAGCCCCTCGCCTTGCGGCCGGCAGTTGCTTCTGCAACAACACTCGGATTCACGCACCCACTTTGCTCCTGGAGAGTTGCCCGATGCCCTCCCTAAAACGCATTCTCGTCACCGGCGGTGCCGGCTTCCTTGGCAGTCACCTCTGCGAACGGCTGGTCGAGCAAGGACATGATGTCATCTGTGCTGACAACTTCTTTACCAGCCAGAAGACAAACGTTGCCCACCTGCTTGGCTGCGGAAACTTTGAACTGCTCCGGCACGACATCATTCATCCGCTCTGGCTCGAGGTTGATGAGATCTACAATCTCGCCTGTCCGGCTGCTCCAGGGCACTATCAATACAATCCCATCAAGACCATGAAGACCTCTGTCACCGGGGCCATCAACATGCTCGGCATGGCCAAGCGGTGTCAGGCCAAGGTGCTCCAGGCCTCGACCAGTGAGGTCTATGGAGACCCCGAGGTGCACCCGCAACCAGAGAGTTACCGGGGCGCGGTCAACCCAATTGGCCCCCGGGCCTGCTACGACGAGGGCAAGCGGGCTGCCGAAACACTATTCATGGATTACCACCGGGCCCACGGCCTCAACATTCGCATCGTGCGGATCTTCAATACCTATGGCCCCCGGATGCACCCTTATGATGGTCGGGTGGTATCAAACTTCATCCGGCAGGCTCTCGCCGGCGAACCGATCACGATTTTTGGAGACGGCTCACAGACCCGCAGTTTCTGTTATCGAGATGATCTGGTCAGTGGGATCATTGCCATGATGAATGCCGCAGACGATTTTGTCGGCCCGGTGAACCTCGGCAACCCGGGGGAATTCACGATCAGACAACTGGCCGAACTGACTCTTGAATTGACCGGGGCAAACTCAAACCTGATTGAAAAGCCCCTGCCTGTCGATGACCCGGAACGCCGCCGGCCCGATATCAGCCTGGCAAAAGAAAAACTCAACTGGGAGCCCACTGTCCCGCTGCAGGAGGGACTGGCAAAAACGATTGACTGGTTCCGCTCAGTGAATCTTGACGATTTTCGGGCGCCGACACCGAACTATTAGCCTTCGCGGCCACCGGCACCGAGAGAGCCCGAGCAGGTACGCCACGGCCGCCGGCAGCGGCGTTCCGTCTGCTGAAAGAGCGGAAAACGGCCTCTGTTTCCCCAGCCGGAAACACCCCTATTTTGCCCTTCGCCCCGGGCTGTTCATTCGCTAGGGTCTGCCCCCCGTGAGCGGTTGCCGCCAGTAGGCAACCTGCAACACGTCGTGTTCCCGCACCCTTGAGGAGCCATTTCATCATGGAACGCAGTGAGTTGTCGGCAATCGTTCTCGACCTACTCGAGAAAGAAACCGGCGAAACCTATGACACCCTCGATGACGCGACCACGCTCACCGAAGGGCTCGGCCTCGATTCACTCGATATGGCCGGTCTCGTCCTGCACATCGAAAGCCACTTCGGAATCCAAATCGAGACCGAGTTGCTTGACCAGATCAAAACTGTTGGCCAGATGCTCGATACCCTCGAAGAAAAACTGGCTGCGAAAGAGGCCAACAAGAAGGCCGCCTGAAACACCCTCTGATCGTCTGTCTGCCCACGGTCGAGCTGGGCCGGTGAACCGGTGTCAGCCGACTGCGTCCTCTCGTTTTATGGTCCCGGTTATGCTCCTCGACCCAACCGCATCTGGTGCACCCACGGGTGCCTGCACGATTCGGGGGGCAGCGGTTGTCACCGCCCGGCTATCTGAAGTCACGACACTGGCCCGACAGCCTGCTCCTGCCGGTGGGCCCACGATTCCGCCACGGTTCCTCCGGCATGCAGACGAACAAACTGTTGTCGGTCTTCATGCAGTTTTGCAACTCCTGGCTGCAGCGGGTGGCGAACCACCTGACCTCTCTCGCGATGCCGTCATTGGAGCCAGCTGCCGCGCCGGTCAGCCGACAGCAGCTCGAACAATGGTTGGTCTGGAACAACAAGGAACTGTTGGTGTCACTCCCCATGTGGTACCGCAGTGCTCACTGCATTCGCTCGCCTCAGCGGTAAGCGTGGCACTCGGCATGCACGGCCCGAATATCGGCGTTGCCGGCGGCCCGCAGGCAGCGTCCGAAGGGCTGCTCGCCGCTGCAACCCTGGCGCCGACACTGCCATCCTCTGCTCACCTCTGGCTTGTCGTGACCGGTTGGGATCTGCAGCCCGAACTCGAGTCTGACGGCACCGCAGGTAACGACCCTACCTGCCGTAGCCTGGCTTTTTGCCTCCAGCCAGCCGAGGCTCATCGTCACCAGCCAACGACCGTTCCCACCCTGCAGATCACGCCCGGCGCCAGCCCAACCTGCACGCCGACAGAGACCGCCGAACTGCCACTCTGGGAACTCTGCGAACGCCTCAACCAAGGACGAGAAACGACGCTGGCCTGCGGCCTCGGCCTGCAGGCCACACTTCGCCCAGGAGAAAACGGCTTTGGGCTCCCAGCTTTCACCGCCAGACGGGAGGCTGCCTGATGACCAGCACCCCCGCGCCGGTCGTCATCACCGGCATTGGCATGGCCACCCCGCTCGGGCATTCCTTTGCCACCGTTGCCGATGCGCTCCTTGCGGGGCTGTCAGGCGTGGGCCGGTATGACGCCGGCACGTTTGGACGACCCCAGGAATATCCGGCTGCGACTGTCAGCGACATTCCTGCCCCACCCCCGACTTTGACTAGTTTGGACGACGCCTCGTTTCGGAACCTCAGCCGGCTTGAGCAACTCGCCATAAGCCCGGCCGCCTGGGCCTGTGCTGACGCCGGGCTGCATGAAGCCACCATCGATCTTTCCCCCGATCGCATCGGAGTGGTCGCTGGCATCGGTGCCGAGCAACTCAAGCATTGGGAGCAGGACTACCTTGCAGGCAGCCGTGATGTCTTTGCTCCGGCGGCCAGGCCAACGCTTGTGCAACGTCTGGCCGCCACACTCAGGTTGACCGGCCCCACAACGACGGTTGCTGCCGCCTGTGCCTCCAGCGGATACGCACTTGGTATGGCTCGGTCCTGGCTTCAGGCTGGTTGGGTCGATGCCTGCGTGGTCGGCGGCTGTGACATTCTCAGCCCCACCGCCCTTGCCGCCTTCCACAACCTCAGGGCACTCTCCCGCCGAGACGATGCTCCTGAGTCAGCCTCTCGGCCTTTTGATCGTGACCGTGATGGCTTCGTCATGGGCGAGGGGGGTGTCTTTTTCGTGCTTGAACGGGCAGCTGATGCCAAGCGTCGGAAGCAGCGGTGCTACGGGGAAGTCGCTGGTGTTGGCATGACCAGTGACGCCAGTCACATGGTCAGCCCCTGTAGCGACCCGGCACAGGCCTCACGGGCGATTACCCAAGCCATCCTTGACGCCGGGCTCACGCCTGACTCGATCGATTATGTCAATGCCCATGCTGCTGGCACACCCGTTGGCGATGCCGCAGAGGCGGCAGCAATCGGTCGAGCCCTGCATGACGCTGCCGAACGAGTGCCGGTCAGTTCCACCAAAAGCATGTCAGGACATTTGATCAGTGCCGCGGCAGCCTTCGAGGCGGTTGCCTGTCTGGCCGCCATCGACCGTGGCGCTGTTCCTCCAACAATCAATCTCGATACACCCGATGAGTCCTGCCCGCTCAACCATGTGGCCCATCACGCCCGGCCTGCCCGCGTCGATGTCGCCGCCAGTAACTCGTTTGGGTTTGGTGGCGCTAACCTTTGCCTCGTGCTGAGACGGGCGGCCTAATGGCGGCCCGTCGCATCCTTTCAACCAACACAGACCAATTCACCTCAACCCTTCGTTCACTTTTCTCAGGAGCACATTTGATGTCCAGCACCACCACCCTGCCCACGCTGACACTTCCACACATTGCCGCTGCCACTGACAGCCTGCTGGAAACCCTCGTTGCCCATTGGCATGAGGTCGAGCCAGCCCACGCTGAAACAGACCTGACCGGAAAGATTTGTGATCTCCATCGGTTCAACTTTCTCCTTTGGCATGAGGAAGACATTGCCCGTTCTCCCGATGTCACCGACACCAAGATTGCAGCCGTCAAGCGGGCCATCGACGGCTACAACCAGGCCCGCAACGACGCCATCGAAAAGGTTGATGACTGGCTGATTGAGGAACTCAGCCGTCAAGGTATCACCGCTGCCGCCGATGCCCCAGCTGCGACCGAAACCCCCGGCGCCGCCATCGACCGGCTCAGCATTCTCGAACTTCGTCGCTTTCACATGCGTGAGCAGCTTGAGCGAGAAGATGCTTCGCAGGAGCACCGCGAAAAGGTGGCGGCAAAAATGGTTGTCCTCGATCAGCAGCGGGATCACCTCGTTACGGCGCTAAATCGACTGCTCGAAGAAATCTTCGCCGGCCAACGGCCGCTGCGGGTCTTCCGTCAGATGAAGATGTACAACGACCCGACAATGAACCCGTATCTCTACAAGTCGGCTGCGAAGCCAGCTGCCTGATGAGGTAGCGGCCGCCGCTTCCTTGTTACGAGGACAGGGTGAAGCCAGAAGGCCCAGGAGCCAAATGGTTCAGCGGAATCGTAGCTTGAGCGACTGTACGTCATGGCGACTGAGGGGGTAGGCTCATGCAGTTTGCCCCCTCATTTGCTTGTTGACCTCCGGGGTTGCTCCCAGCCAGAACCGCCGGGCTTGGTGTCTGCCAACCCTGTAGAAAGCGCGCCCATGCTCTCGCAATCCAGTCTTACCGTCTGCCTCGGTCTTCTGGTTGCAACCAGCATCACCAGTTCAGCCCACGCTGCAGAACAGCCCAATCTTCTCTTTCTCTTTGCTGACGACTGGGGCCGCTGTGCATCCTTGCTCGCGGAGTGTGATGGCCCAAGCGGCCTCCACGACGTTGTCAAGACGCCCCACATCGATGCCCTCGCTCACCGCGGTGTCTTTTTCCGCAACGCCCATGTCAGTGCTCCCTCGTGTACCCCCTGCCGCAGTGCCCTGCTCACCGGCCGCCACTTCTGGCATAAGGTCTGGGGCCCCGGCCGGCCAGCAAATGCTCCGTACACCAAGCAAGATGCCTTTCATCGGCATGGGACTGCAATCAACCAATTCTCCCAGGCTGTCACAAAACTGGTCGCCGAAGGCACTGCTCGCGAGCCGGCGAAACAGAAGATCCTCGACCAGGTTCGTGGCAACTTCCGCGACCTGCTGGCCGCCCGGCCCGCCGGCAAGCCATTCTGCTATTGGTTCGGCCCAACCAACACCCACCGCAAATGGATCAAGGGAAGCGGCAAGGCACTCTGGGACATCGACCCCGACGATCTCAGGGGAAAACTTCCGACCTTCCTCCCCGATGTGCCAGTAGTGCGGCAAGATCTGGCTGACTATTTCGGCGAAGTCGCCGCCTGGGATGCCGCCGTTGGGACCCTCCTCGAGGAACTTGATCGAGCCAGGCTGACCGACAACACACTCATCGTCATCAGTGGTGACCATGGTCCCCCTGGCTTCCCCCACGGCAAGTGCAACCTCTACAGATTCGGCACCGGTGTCTGCCTGGCGATCACCGGACCCGGCGTTCATGGTGGCCGGGTAGTTGATGACATGGTCAGCCTGATTGATCTGGCGCCGACCTTTCTTGAGGCGGCTGGTGTTACCCCACCTGCAACCATGACCGGCAAATCACTCTGGCCAATCCTGCAATCAGCCACAAACGGACAGGTTGATCCGGCTCGCGACTGCATCTACACAGGCCGTGAACGTCATGTCGAAAACGCCCGGGCCGACTTTACGCCCTATCCCCATCGGGCCATTCGCACCCATGACCACCTGCTCATCATGAACTTCAAGCCTGAGCGGTGGCCACTTGGTGATCCCTACCGTCTGAACGAGGGACCGGAACCGAGCGTCCAGGAACTAGAAAACAATACCCGAGTCACCTTGCCCGATGAAGATGCCGGACCGACAAAGGCCTGGCTCGTCGCCGCCCGCAAGACCAAGCAGTGGCAAGAGCTTTTCATCAAAGTTTATGGCAAGCGGCCCCAGATTGAACTCTACGACCTCAATGCCGACCCTGATGAGATGGAGAACCTAGCGGATGATCCTGCATTGGCTCTCCTGCGCAGCAGCCTTGAAGACCGACTGCTTGCTGAACTCCGCCGCACAAATGACCCACGGCTGATTGATGATGGCCGCTTCTATGAGACACCACCGCTAGCCGGACCGTTGAAAGAATAAAGTCACCATCGGTTTTCTGCACACTTCGTTCTCTCCTGTCGGAAAAAAGCTGGCTCGTCAAACCGACAGCCACTGCTACTGACTTCCCGCAACCAATCAGCTACTTACGCCCCGCAGCGGCCACCAAATCCTTCCGGCTATCACCGCAGCAGGGCCAAGCGGCCTTGGAAGAGCAGGCTACCTTTTCGCTGCAAGAAGGGTCTTGGACAACATACCGCCCGAAAGCCAGGTGAGGCCTGCTCGGCTGGTAGCCCTCCTCCCTGAACACTGTTTTTTAACCGCAGGCCCGACAGAAAAGCCGTTTTTGCTTGCCTGTAGTAAGAACATGACGCAGGCTACCATTAGAAGGTGGTCGCCGCTTATCCATGAGGTATTGCTAAGACCAGCCCTTTGCTGCTTCACCTTCCAACATCCCTTGCTGCCCCAGACGCGATGAACCCTCCTTGCTCACCCGACCACAGCGGCCAGCTGCCGCGACGTGCACGACTGCTGTCGATCGCACTGGCTACTCTTCTCAACGGCTGTTTCCTTTTTGGCTTGGTGGAGTGTCCGCGCATCCTTGCTGCCGAACTGTTTACGTTCAAGCCAGGCGATACCGTCGCCATCTTTGGGAACGGGCTGGCCGATCGCATGCAGCATGACCCCTGGGTGGAGACTGCACTCCAGCATCACCTGAAGGGCCTTAACGTTTGCTTTCGCAACATGAGCGTTTCGGGCGACACCGTCGACAAGCAGCCACGGAGCTCAGGGTTCACCAATAGCGAGGCCTACCTGCAGCATGTCGCTCCGGATGTAGTCTTCGTCATGTACGGCTACAACGAATCGTTTGCCGGACAGCAAGGGGCCCACGAATACGAAAAAAAACTGGTCGCACTTGTTGAAAAATATCGCAGTCTCCGCAAGCAAGCCGGAGTCGAGGCCCGCTTTGTCCTCTTCAGCCCGATTGCCTACGAGCAGACGGGAGATCCCAACCTCCCCGATGGCAGCCAGCTCACCAGCAATCTTCTGGCAATCAGTCAGGCCACCAAACGAGCCGCTGCCGCTACCCAGGCCTCTTACGTTGATCTGTTTGGGCCAACTAGCCAGCGATTTGGAACGAGTAGTGAACGGCTGACCGTCAACGGCATCCACCTCAATGCCACCGGCTACCAATACTTGGCTGACATCATCAGCCAAGCCTTACTCGGCAAGCCCGCACCAGCCGCAAGCGATGTCACTGATCTTTTCACAGCCGTCAAAGACAAAAACTGGTACTGGCACAACCGCTACCGAGCCACGGACGGCAACGACATCTGGGGCGGCCGGTCAAAACTGAGCTTTGTTGATGGACAGACAAATGCAGATGTCCTTAAGCACGAACTGATGATGCTCGATGTGATGACTGCTAACCGCGACCTGGTCATCTGGGCCGCTGCTCAGGGAAAATCACTGGCTGCCAACGATGACAACGTGCCGCCCCCGGTCAAGGTGATCTCCAACGTCGGCGGCGGCAGTGCCAGCTCAAGTGCTGTTAAAGAAGGGAGCGTCAAATACCTCAGCCCGGAAGAAAGCGTCGCCCAAACAAACGTTCCTGAGGGCTACCATCTCAATGTTTTTGCCTCTGAAGAAATGTTTGAAGACTTCGCCAACCCTGTTCAGTTGCAGGTTGATGGCAAGGGTCGCCTTTGGGCCGCGTGCTGGAACACCTACCCCAAGTGGGAGCCACTCAAGGAAATGAACGACGCCCTCGTCATCCTTGAAGATGACGACCGTGACGGCGTGGCAGACCGGCGAAAAATTTTCGCCCACGTTCACAACCCGCTTGGCTTTGAGTTCTGGGGAGGTGGTGTCGTTGTGACCTCAGGCCCCGATCTGCTGTTCTTGAAAGACACCGATGGGGATGATGTCGCGGATGTCCGTACCGTACTCCTGCAAGGCCTGGGCACCTCCGACACCCATCATGCGGCCAACAATCTGATCTTCGGCCCTGACGGGGGCATCTACTGGCAAAGCGGCATCTTCCTGGTCAACAACCATGAAACGCCTTGGCGGCGGAATCTCGATATCGGTCAGTCTGGCATGTATCGGTTAAATCCACGAACGTTCGCGATTACACCTCACGCTGCGAATGGCCCCAATCCGCATGGCACCAGTTTTGACTCCTGGGGCTACTGCTACGCCACCGACGGAACGAGTGGCCGCGCGTATCAGGTGCGACCAGAGGCCGCTGGCTTCAAGATGCACAAACTGCTCGAGAAAGAGTTTCGTCCGGTTCCTGCCTGTGAAATCTTGTCTTCGGAACACTTTCCGGAAGACATGCAGGATGACTTCCTGATCTGCAACACGATTGGGTTCCTCGGGGTGAAGCAGTACGACCTTGACCGTGGTGATACCGTTAAGCCAGAAACCGCAGACAAACCATCCGCGGAAGAGGCGGTCGTCTCAAAGGGAGGTCGACTCATCACCATCGATCACCCGGCTCTCAAGAACACAGCCATTACAGGCTTTAAATTGAGCGTGGCTGGCAATCAGCAGATGAATATTTCAGAGATCGAAGTCATTGCCTCGCCTGACCCCTCGAGCAAAAGCCAGAACATTGCCGGCACCGCAACGCTTTCCCTCTCGAGTGAATATTCCAACGGCATGTTCCCGGCCAAACTTCTTGTCGATGGCAACAAAGACACCTTTGCCCACACCGACAAGCAGAACAACCCATGGATGCAAGGTATTTTCCCAAAGCCCGTCCAGATTGCAGAATTTAGAGTCTGGAATCGCCAGGGTTTCGAAGATCGCTTTCATCCCGGGAAAATTGAGTTCTTCAATGGCAGCGAGCGAGTAGCTGCCTTCACGGTGAGCATCAAGGGAGCGGATAGCAGCCAGCGACGCCTTGGGGAAGTCTGGGGAACTCCGGGACAAGAGTTACTCAACAGCGATGACCGCAATTTCCGTCCCACCGATGCCATTGTTGGTGAAGACGGGGCCCTCTACGTGTCTGACTGGCAGAACGTGATCATTGGCCACATGCAGCACAACATTCGTGATCCCAACCGAGATCACACCCATGGCCGCATCCTGCGACTCACCCGCAAGGGGCAGCCGCTACAGCAGCCAGTGGCAATTGCCGGGGAACCGATCGAGCGGCTTCTTGAGAATCTCAAGCACCCCGTCAACGGGGTTCGCCACCGCACCCGCGTCGAGTTGAGCGGCCGCGAGTCTGCCGCGGTGATCACCGCCACCCAAAAGTGGATGGCTGACTTTGATGCTAATGACGAGATCGAGGCCCATCATCTGCTGGAGGCACTTTGGCTGCACCAGCAGCACAACGTCAGAAATGAACCCCTCCTGGAGAGCCTCTTGGCCTCAACGGTCGGGCATGCCCGAATTGCCGCCGAGACAGTCGCACACTTTTGGAACAAGGTCGACGGCACCTCAGCAACCGGATTCGCCGCGTCTGCCGAGACTGAGTTCGTGAAGTTTGAGCCACCCAAACACCTGCAGGGGAACGATCGCCAGGCCTACGAACGTGGCGCCAAAGTCTTTCAGCGGGAGGCTCACTGCAGCACCTGCCATCTGCCACACGGCAAAGGAAACGGCATCATCTATCCCTCCCTGGTTAACAGTCCCTGGGTAAGCGGAAGTGAAGACCGCCTGATCAAACTCACCCTGCACGGCATGTGGGGCCCCCTTACCCTGCATGGCAAAACCTATGACCCCGCCCGTGGCGTCCCGCCAATGACGGCCTTCCGCAACCTGCTCACGGATGATGAGTTGGCCGACGTCCTCACCTTTGTGCGGAATACTTGGGGCAACAAGGCTGCTCCGATTTCGGCCGCCACGGTCAAACGCGTACGGGCGGAGACACGCAACCAGACCACGTTCTGGAAGCCAGATGAACTGATGGCTGCGCACCCTCTTGAGCCTGACCTCGTCGCGGCGGCCAACGGCTCTGCAGAAACACTGTTTTCCAACGACGCCCTCGAAAAGGAGCTCTTGGCAACCCCGCTTGCTGAACTGGCCCGCGTGGCCTTGGCCAAAGGCTCAGCTCGCCGTGGCAAAACTGTCTTCCTGAAGTCTGCTGCTGCCTGTGCCACCTGCCACCTGCCGGCGGCCGGCAGTGTCAGACTGGCTCCCAATCTCGAAACCTTGAAAACGTCCCTGACGCCAGAGCAGCTGGTTGAATCCGTGCTCTATCCATCGAAACGAATCGACAAGGACTACGCCCAGGTCACGGTGATTACCGCAGACGGAAAACAACAAACCGGCATCCGCATCTCTGAAACGGCCGAGCAGATTGTTCTGCGGAATCTTGCCCAGGCAGAACCGCTGACTATTCGCAAAGACGACATCGATGAGATTTTCGAGTCACCCGTCTCCCTGATGCCGGAACATCTTGTGCGGCAGTTGAAAAGCCGTCGGGAGTTCAACGATCTGATTCGTTACGTCCTCGAAGTGCGAAAGCAGTAGCGGCCGGAGTCATTTTGAACTCTTGCCGCTATCCAAATGCCGGAGGTGGGACTTGAACCCACACGCCCTTGCGGGCAACGGATTTTGAATCCGTCGCGTCTGCCATTCCGCCACTCCGGCTGAGACCCGAAGATTACGGCACAGCCGCAGGTTTTGCCAGCAGTGATCTCGCTGACGCCCCAGAACGTCTGCTAGGGTGCTCTGCCATGGATGTCTATGCCTGTGAAGATACCGCCGTTGACGCCCTCGGCCCCCTGGCCGTGGCCCGGCCTGCCTGTGACCTCACCATCGGTGCCGGCAGCCTGGTGGAGATGCTCGGGGCGTTCGGAAGAGTCCATCGAATCCTCCGGCCTCACCTGCAACGCTATCTCGAGGCCCTTGGTGATAGCCGAGTGCCGCTCTGGGGTGGCCCGCGAGAAGTGGCACAGAACACCGCGTCCCTTCCCTCAACGTTGGTCCTCCTGGTCAATGCCCGCCTGATCCCCAGCCGACCACAACTGATCTGCCTGCGGACACTCCTTGAAGCAGGCCGCCCCGGAGTCATTCTTGCGGGGTCCACAGTCGCAGCGGCAATCCTTCAACGAAATGACGACTCTGCTGACACTCTCAACGCGATCAGCCAGGGCCGGCAGTCACTCGACGCACTTGCCGATACCGACCTTCCCCAGTTTGATGCCACACTTGAACTGCTTCAAACACCGGCTGATCTGTTGACTGCCCACGAAGTCAGCTTGGCAGCCATGCTAACGGTCGCCCTCGATTCAGGCCGCTATGTCGAATATCGCCCCGGCCTGTTTCTTGAACATCTGGACGAGCCCACGCTCGCCCCGAAGGTTGCCGATGAAATCGTGGTTCGTGAAGGGCCCGTTCTTATTGACGCCGCCGCTGATGTCGGGCCGTTCTGTTGCTTTGATGGTCCGGTACGAATCGGCCGCCGGACAAAAGTGCATCCACACAGCTGGCTGGGCCCCGGGACTGTAACCGGCCACGACTGCCGACTTGGGGGTGAAGTCACCGCAACCGTCATCGAGCCCTTTTCGAACAAGTCACACGAAGGATTTCTTGGTCACAGTCATCTCGGTAGCTGGGTCAATCTGGCTGCCGGCACGATCACTGGAAATCTCAAATTCAGCTATGGACCGGTACGGCTCCGCGGCGATGAGACTGGCAGCCAAACCGCAACAGGTCGCCAGTTTTTTGGCAGCCTGATTGGCGACTTCACGAAGACAGCCATTCAGACGTCGTTACCTTGCGGTGGCCTCATCGGTCCTGCCGCCACCCTCGGTGGGGTTGTCGCGAGCCCGGTTCCGGCATTCACCACCCGGCTTTCGGCAGCCGAACAAGGAACCCGGACCAGCGTCGATCTGGTGGCAACCTCCCTCGCCCGAATGCTGAGCCGCCGTGACCTTGCGTTCTTGCCAGCAGACCGCCACCTTTTGACAGCGGTGGCTCAGTTGGCCGATGCTTCTGGCATGGAGGCAGGCGACAGCCCACCTGGGCCAGCACGGGAAAGTCCGTCCTGCGTCGAACCATGATGTCTGGTAGGGTGAAGGGCTGAGCGGCGTTTTCACCGACGAAACCCCCGACGGGTTTCCCGGACCCGATTCCCGCAGGCCGCAGAAAGGAATCACTGTGTCACTTCGCGATACCTATGCTCCCGGTTCTTTTGGGCTTTCGTTCGAACTGTTTCCCCCCAAGACTCCCGAGTCTGAAGCCATGCTCTGGCAGACCGTGAGTGAACTGGTGGGCTTTGAGCCCGCCTTGATCACCTGCACCTACGGTGCCGGTGGCTCAACGCAGCAAAAGACGCTCGATGTGCTCGATGGCGTTCAGAGTCGCCACCCTGGCATCGCCGTGGCCAGTCACCTGACCTGCGTCGGCCGAACCGTGACCGAGTTGCGTGAGTATCTCCGCACAGCTCAGCAGCGAGGTGTCTCGGCCATTGTTGCGTTGCGAGGAGATCCTCCTCAAGGTGAAACGTCTTTCACTCCAGTGGCTGACGGACTGCAATATGCCTCCGAACTTGTTGCCCTGATTCGCAATGAATTTCCTGCGTTTTCCATTCTCGTAGCAGGCTATCCCGAAACCCACCAGGAAGCAGTCAGCCCTGAAACCGACCTGGCATTCCTCAAGCAAAAGTGTGACGCCGGCGGCGATGTCGTGGTGACTCAGCTTTTTTACGACAACGCTGACTTCTTTCGCTTCCGCGATCGTTGTTCGGCCATTGGCATTGACCAGCCGATCGTGCCCGGCCTCATGCCGGTCACTAACTTCAAGCAAATCCAGCGGATTGCCAGCCTCTGCAAGGCACGGCTGCCAGAGACGTTTACCCGGGCCTTCGAGGCTGCCGGGGAGAGCACAGAAGCTCAGTTTGAGGCCGGAGTTGAATACGCTGCCCGGCAGGCCGAGGAACTGATCGCCAGCGGTGTCCCTGGCCTGCATCTCTACGTCTTAAACAAGTCACCTGCCGCGATTCGCGTGCTGGAACAGGTTGGCCTGACACGCTCCTAACTGGCCCCTCACTGGCCGTGGAAGAAGCCATCCAGAGCCTCTACGCAGCCGAGACCGCCATCAACCCGTCGGCCAAGGCCTGATCAGTCGGCCTGACGAGGCGGCAGATCGTCGTCCATGCTGCTGATGTAGTGCCGCAACCGCTCCAGTTCGTCACTGACATGCCGCAGTTTGAGCATGTTCTCAACCCGCTTCACGAGTTCGACCCGGTTGACTGGCTTCGAGAGAAAGTCATCGGTTCCGGCCTCGACGGCTCGTTCAATATCGCCAAGTTCACCGAGTGCCGTGACCATCAAGATCATGATCTGCCGTGTCTCGGAATCTGCCTTCAGTTGCTGGCAGACTTCAAAGCCAGACAATTTGGGCATCATGATATCAAGCAGGATGACATCCGGCTTGAATGAGGCGACTTTGTCGAGCGTATCCCGGCCATCGATTGCCGTCTCGATTTCGCAATCGAGATCAGCCAGATAGACCTCCAGCAATTCGCGATTCGGCTCGTTATCGTCGGCGATGAGAATCCGGCTAGAGCCGGCCTTGGCGTCTTGATTGGGCATAGGAAAACTGCGTTCGCTCCGCTGGGGATCTCCCTGACTTCAGTTCAGGCTCGAGGGTAGTTTCAGGCTCGTGTTCACACTCAGGGCATTTGAAAAATTGATTGGCTTTTCACCACGGCAAATTCATCCGGGAAGGTGTGGAAAGCCTGCACGATAAGGCTCTTTCGCCGTGTTTCGACATTGATCCAACTCACGGCGCCTACCGCCAGACGCCCCCCAGCGGCAAACCGATGAAACAAACCTCGGGTGTTTCCGTCGTCGCAAAGTTCTTGCTGGAACGTCCAAAACTCGTCGGGCTGAACCCGCTCGAGTTGAAAACAGGTTTCGTAGCAGACGCCGTTGGCACACTCAAGGGAATCGGTTCGCTCGCCATGTATCGGGTGCGAAAGCAGACGCCGCTTCATTGGCAAGGGGGCCGTTGCAGCCGTCGCGACCTCGCTCAGCGTCAGCCCCGCACCCTGCCAGCAGACCACATGCCCGCTGCCGGTGATGGCCACCTCAGCCTGAAACAGTCCCCGCTCAAGCCGGCGCACAACATGCTGCTGGAACAGCTCTGGATGCAGGGAACGCCCATAGAGCTGAAAGACGAGTTCTGTAACGCTGGGACGGGCTGAAATCACGAAGGCAAGCCTCCACAGAGCCGTGCCCAAGCCCCCACGGTGAGGACTGAGGAACAAAAGGTAGTTTGCGCGGTAGTCGTGTGGCAGATGGACAGTATATCGGGTTCTCTAAGCCACTCCTATCACTCGGCATACCGCCTGTTTTTTGCAAAAAAACACCGGGCTTTTCCATGCTCCCCCACCGTGCACGCAAGGCCTTGGCTACCCCTCCGGCTTTCCAGAGTCACAGGGGCCTTCCAAATGCCTGAAAAACCGAAGGATCGAAGTTGCCATGCTGTTTTTCCAGCATCCTTTTCGTGCGTGTAAGACCGCCCTGATCAACTGCCTCGCGGAAGCTGACAGGTTATTCACCGGCTCCGAGCGGAGTTCTTCTGTTTTGCTCGGGAGACATTTGTGCTGGTGAAAAAATGCGTCGCAGCACTTGCTTCCGTCTTCAACAGGATGTCCTTCTTGCTGTGGTCAGATGCTTTCGCAGTGGCCAAGTGAGAACTTCTTTCGGAAGCAACAGCTTGCGCTTGACAGGGCGGCGCGGCTCTACAGAATGCATGCTCATCGCAGCAACCGAAACGACTCGTTGGGTGGCATGCGGCAAGCCGATTCAGAAGCGTACGCTTGGCTCGGTGCAAAAGCCGCCTGTCGTGAAATGAATTTGGTGTAACGAATAGCGTTTGATGCATCCAGCGATGTAAAGCAACCATATTGAGGGCGGGTACAGACCAAACGGCTTTGGTCGACCAGCCAAGTGGCTGACCTAAGAATTCACAACGCAGATTTCGAAGAAGCAAAGGGGGGCGGCGACGTGAGGGATCGACAGTCGACGGCATTTGCCGTGGCTTGGATGTCCCCCCCGTCTTCGAAGCCTGTGAATCAATGGGGCAAATAAGTTCTGGCACGATTTCGGATAAATAAATCTGAAACGTGCCGCTTGCCTTGGGGTTATTATCTGGCCATAGAATGTCGCACGATATTCTTTTGACCGCATGAACGCAGTCTGACAGGCCTAAGCACGGGTGGTGATACCGAGAGCCTCCTCTCGGGCATATCTGCCACCCCATTGCCAACGGATGCGTTCCTCCTCTCGCGAGGACATCCGATGCCTCCTGATGCCGCCGCCCCCTCCCGCCGATCACAGTGCCTGATCGGCTGTGGCGCCAATCTCGGAAGCCGACGAGAGCAGCTCGACCAGGCAATCGACATGCTGCGGTTCATGCCCGGCGTCGAAATGCTGCAAGTCAGCCAGTTCGTCGAGACCCGACCAATCGGCGGGCCTGCTGGGCAGCCCCCCTTTCTCAATGCGGCCTGCCTCGTGGAGACCAGCTTTGGTCCCGAAGAGGTGCTGGACATGCTCGCTGCCGTGGAAAACACCCTCCATCGAGAACGGAGCACCCGCTGGGGCCCCCGCACCATCGACCTAGATCTGCTTATCTATGACGACCGTGTCATCTCGACTGAGCACCTGCAAGTCCCCCACCCACGCATGACCACAAGGCGGTTCGTACTGGAGCCGGCCGCGCAGATTGCCGCCAAACTCCGGCACCCGGTCGCAGGCTGCACCATTGGTGAACTGCTCGACAATATCTCGCAGCGACATCTCCACATCGCCGTGGTCGGTATCCCAGGCAGTGGTGCTCCAGAGGTTGCTTCTGCGGTGGCAGATGTCACCCTCTCCCGCCTGCTGCATGCACCAGCTTTTATCCCGCTGACAGGCCAGCCTGAGGGTGGTCGCGCTCGCAACGGACACACCGCTGATGATTGGCTTGATTTCGCCGAAGCCTGCGCCGGCCCGCTCACTCGTGCATTCTGGCCAGACGACCCACACGGCACGGTTACCGATTATTGGCTGGAAGGTGTTCGACTCGCCGCCGCCAACCAGCTTCATTCCGCTGCGTACGACTCTTTTCAGGACGCGTTTCAGCAAGTCGTTGCGGAAACGATCTGCCCCCATGTCGTGCTGTTTCTTGAGGTCAGCCCGCAGACAATCAGCGACCGCTTGGCATACCGGGCTCACGCGGCAGGACGGAGCGACGTTTTTGGCGACCTCGTCGTTGCAGATACTCATGACGAGATCGACACAGCCGTCGCGCCACTTCTTGACCTGCAGGAAAAACTCAAGGCAAGCCTGCTTCATGGAGATGGCTGTTGCCCACGCCCCAAGGCTGTGATCCAGCTCGCTGCCGATGACCTTGGTCGGGCCATCCTTGATGCCGTCGCCGCCATCGAGGCGATGGCATGAGCGACTCTTACCCGATTGTCATTCGTCGTCATGCCGACATGCGACAGCGGATCCTGGCCAGCCAGGCTGCCGGAGAACGGGTTGGCTTTGTGCCAACAATGGGAAGCCTGCATGCTGGTCATGCCAGTCTGGCACAGCGGGCTGCCGCTGATTGCACTGCCGTGGCCGTTTCAATTTTCGTCAACCCGACACAGTTTGGCCCGCACGAAGATTTTGATCGTTATCCACGAGACCTCGATGCCGACTGCCAGGTGCTCGCTCAACATGGCGTCCGCTGGGTCTTCGCTCCTGAGGTCACCGAAATGTACCCTGCCCATCACGCCACCCGCGTGGTGGTCGGTGGGCCAGCCGAACCGTTTGAGGGCCAGTTGCGACCAGGCCACTTCGCTGGCGTCGCAACCGTCGTCTGCCGTCTGTTTCAGGCTGTGCCTGCTGATGCTGCCTACTTTGGCGCAAAGGACTGGCAGCAGTCACTTGTCATCAAGCAGATGGTCCATGACCTCGCCCTACCGATTGAGGTTCTGGTCTGCCCCACCGTGCGGGAATCAGACGGCCTCGCCCTCAGTTCCCGCAATGCCTACCTCTCTTCTGCCGAACGCCACCGGGCAACGGCCCTCGCGGCCGCCCTCAAGCAGGCCGAGCAGGATTGGCTCCGCGGTGCCAGCATCCCGGACATTGAACAGGCGATGGCGACCCGGCTGACCGCCGCCAGCATCACGGTCGACTACGCGGCAGTGGTTGCTGCCGATACACTCATGCCGCTTAGCCCCGCTGACCAGACAACCCCCGCCATCGCCTTGGTCGCGGGCCAAATTGGAACGACGCGGCTGATCGACAACCTGCCGTTGCCCCCTCGGACCTTGCCCTCGTGCTGACGACGCTCTTTCATATCCCGGCACGGCTCACCATCGGCTCATTCTCGCTCCCCTTGTTTGGCTGGGGACTGTTGCTCGCGGTCTGGGCAGTCGTTGGGCTGACTGCGGTCGTGCTGACAGCCCGCCGGCAGAATCTGCAGTCCGCCATCGCTGCCCTGGCCGCACCACTGGCCATCAGTGGCGGACTGATTTTCTGGGGACTACCGGCCCTTGATGACGGGCAGGGTGTCCCAATCCGCGGCTATGGTGCCATGCTGCTGATTGCAGCGGCCTCGGGCACCTGGCTGTCGATTGTTCGTGGTCGTCGCGTCGGGATCGATGCTGACACCATCATGGCCCTGGGGCTCGAGGTGTTTGTCGCCGGACTCATCGGTGCACGAATTTTTTACGTCGTCGAATACCACCAACAGTTTTTCCCGCCGGGCCGCAGTCTCATTGAGTCCATTCCTGCGGTTCTCAATATCGCCGCAGGTGGTCTCGTCGTTTTTGGTGCCCTGCCAGCTGCGGCTCTGGCAGCCTGGTGGTTTGCCCGTCGGCGGCAGCTCTCACTGATGAGGCTAGCCGACTGCATTGCTCCAGGCTTACTCGTGGGACTTGCCTTGGGTCGTGTCGGCTGTTTTCTCAACGGCTGCTGTTACGGCGGCATCTGCGACCTTCCCTGGGCTGTTCAGTTTCCTCCCGGCAGCCCCCCCTGGTTCGATCAGGTATCTCGTGGCCTCCTCCCCGCGCCAACGGCACCTGACTCAGCCCTCCCCAGCCTGCCAGTTCATCCAGCTCAACTTTACGCTGCGTTGGATGCGGCCATCCTGGCTGGACTGGCCATTGCCTGGACACCGTTTGCTCGCCGCGAGGGTGAGGTCTTCGCGGTCGTGCTTACACTCCATCCGATCTCTCGCATTCTGCTGGAGGCCATCCGCGTTGATGAACCGCCAGCCTTGGGTACGCCACTTTCAATTTCGCAACTGATCTCACTCGTCATGCTGGTCGTGGCAGGCATCCTCTGGTGGTGGCTGGCCAGCCAGCCTGTACAACCGCGAATTGGAACTTCCAAGGACACCCCTGCATGAACCCACCGAGTGCAACCAAACCTGCCGATCTGCCGGAAGTCACCATCCGCTGCCGTGAACATGGCCCCCTGGTCGTTGAACTGCCGGTGGACACGCAAGGAGCCCCCACCGTGACCCTCCGCGTCAATGATCACCACGGTGACGCCTTTCCGCTGCCAACCGAGAAGCGAGCCGTCGCCCTGTGTCGCTGCGGCCAGTCAGGCTGCCGGCCGTTCTGTGACGGCACCCACCGTGAGCACCAGTTCCGGGCTGACGAGACGGCAACCGCCCCCTCGGAAACCACCAGTTGAATGCACCCTCTAAACCCTCACCACGAGGGGTTTCCTGGAAGGATGCGCAGTTTTGGGGGAGGCTGCGGCTGGTAGGAAGCGTTCCTGAGGGAACGTTTACGCCCGGCGACGCGGTGAGAAAAGGTCGCGGATAGGTGGCGTCGATATGGACTCAAAGGCAGAAGAGCGTTAGTTTTCAAGACTCTGAGATCGTCGACAGGAACATCCGCCGACGGCCCCAGAGCAGACTTGACCAGTCGCATGTCCGGAGCAGGTTTCTCCGGGCTTCCATCCACCAGCGGATCCTCTCCGCTCCTTTCAGCAGCGAATCAATCTGGTTCGAGACGAGGCGACATGTCGCAGAGAACGGGTTTTTACGAGCGGTACAGTGTCTGGATCTTGGCCATCTTGGTCTTCCTGCTTCCCATGGTTGTGGTGGGAGCCATCAAGGCCAAGGGCAACAATCGAAACGATGTGAAGGGCTGGCTGCCTCTGGAATACCCAGAGACCCAGACCTATCGCTTCTTCCGCCAGAACTTCCAAGGTGAAGAGTTCATTCTGGTCAGCTGGGATGGCTGCACCATGGCCGACCCACGTCTGGAACTGCTTGCCCGCAAACTGCTGCCGCCCCCGGAAGAAGCCTCCCGCATCGGTCGCCCGATCTATTTCAAGACGGCCCAGACCGGTCCGCGTGCCGTTGAGCAGATGACCGACGAACCGCTTAACCTCGACCGCGAGGAGGCTGTCGATCGGCTGACGGGCGCTCTGATCGGCGACGCCCAAGCGGCAGTGCCGGCGGCAACTGACAGCGACGCCGGAGTTCCAACAGAGCGGGCCACCGCCACCAGG
The DNA here is from genome assembly GCA_009919445.1 of Planctomycetia bacterium. Taxonomy (GTDB): domain Bacteria; phylum Planctomycetota; class Planctomycetia; order Pirellulales; family UBA1268; genus UBA1268. The sequence goes on along the minus strand of RGBY01000007.1, from coordinate 4,031 downwards.
GTCGAGGATCTGCAAACCTGTCTTGTCCTGACCCTCTCTGATGCCGCCCGAGCCAACCTGCATGGCGCCATCGACACCATCAAGGACGTTGCTGTTGAGGAATGTGGCATTCCGGAAGAGACGCTCCACATGGGCGGCCCTCCGGTCGACAATGTCTCCATCGACCGGGCAGGACAGACCAGCGTCACGCTCCTTTTTGGTCTCTCGCTGGTCGTGGGCTTCTTCGTCAGCTGGTGGAGCCTGAAAAGCAAGGTGCTCGTGGGCCTCGTGCTTGCCTCTGGCGTCTACAGCATGTTCGCCAGCCTGGCCATCGTCTGGTACACGGGCTATCCCGTCGACGCCATTCTGCTGACCATGCCCTCATTGGTCTATGTGGCCACCACCAGCGGCGCCATCCACCTTGCCAACTACTACCGCGATCAGTTGGCTGAAACTGGCATTCTTAAAGGGGCAGCTGGTGCGTCTGTGCATCACGCCTTGCTCCCCCTCTCGCTCGCTACCGGAACGACTGCTGTTGGCCTGGCCACGCTGGCAGTGAGTGAACTCGTGCCGATCAAGATGTTCGGCATCTTTTCGGCCGTTGGGGTGGTCGTCAGTTTTGTGATCCTGATGACCCTGATGCCCGCCTTCCTCGAACTGTTCCCACCCAAGCTACGGCTCGGGGCAATGGCGTCAGAAGAGGACGGAGACACCTGGAGGCCGATTGAAGAGAGCCCCTGGTGGCGTGTCGGCCAGTGGATTACCCGCCACAACATCTCAGTCGCGACGGTCTGCCTTTTGGTCATGGGCGGCTTTGCCTATGGCATGACCAAGGTTGAAAGCAGCGTTCAGCTCATGCGGCTCTTCTCACCTCAGGCACGGATTCGGCAGGACTACCGCTGGCTGGAAAAGAATCTCGGTCCCCTCGTGCCAATGGAGATTCTTATTCGGTGCGATGAAGAACAGTGCGACCTGAACTTCCTCGAGCGGATGGAACTCGTTGATGAAATTCAACGGGAGATTGGCCAACTCAGCGAGGTCGGCAGTTCGTTGTCGACAGTCACTTTCGGCCGGAGTCTCGATGTGGGTGGTGGCGGCCTTGGTGGGGCTGCCGGCCGGGTCTTCGGCCTCACCGCCCGCACCCGCCGGAGTGTGCTCAACCGCCGCCTCGTTGCCCACCGTGACGAGTTTCTCGATGGCGACTACCTCCGCGAGGCAACAGTCGAGGACGACGCTGGTGTTCGCGAGCAAGAACTTTGGCGTATCAGTGCCCGAGTGAGCGCCACCAAAGAAGTCGACTATGCCGACTTCAAACGAGACCTGCAGTCAAAGATTGATCCCATTCTGGCCCGCTACGAAGCTGATGGCGTCAACGGTGTCTCAGTCGATTACACCGGCCTCGTGCCACTGGTCTACAAGGCCCAGCACTCACTCCTCGATGGCCTGATTGTCGGGTTCATCAGCGACTTTGCAATTATTGTCCTGGTGATGGTGCTGCTCTGCCGTGCTGCATCTGCCGGTTTGGTCTTGCTCCTGCCGGCAGCCTTCCCTGCAGTCGTCGTCTTTGGCGGCATGGGCTGGGGCAACGAAATCCTCAAGAATCTCGGCACAGGCAATCTGCTGATCGACATCGGCACAGTGATGGCGCCCAGCGTGGCCCTCGGGGTCACGGTCGACGACGTAGTCCACTTCATGCTCTGGTTCCGCCGCGGCATTTCTGAGGGGCTTGATCGGAAGGCAGCCACCATGTTGGCCTACAAGGGCTGCGCTCGGGCGATGTACCAGAGTTGGGGCGTCATCGGCATCGGCCTGTCAGTCTTCTCGCTGTCTCCTTTCGGCCCCACCCAGCGGTTTGGCCATATGATGCTCGCCATGCTGACAGTTGCCCTCGTGGGTAATCTGGTGCTGTTACCAGCTTTGCTCGCTGGACCACTCGGCGACATCTTCGGCTGGAGCGTCTTGCGGCTGGAGAAGCGGAAGTCGGCCAAGCAGGACCACCGTCGCGTGAAGGCTGACCCGGGCACTGATTCCCTTCCCCAGCCTCATGTGCTGCCGGAACCGGCCAAGCAGGTTGTTCATGCCTGACGACAGTGCCGTCGAGACGGCCAATGACACCCCACCCGTGCCTGCTTCTGCTGCCACCGTCTTCGTCAAACCAAAGCGGGCCCGTCCGTTTTTTGGGCGTCACCCCTGGGTGCTGGACTCAGCCGTGCAGCGAGTCGAAGGGGCTCCGTCGGCAGGTGATGTGGTCGATCTCGTGACACACGACGGCCGGTTTATCGGCCGCGGACTTTGGAATGGATCGAGTCGTCTGCGGGTTCGGCTCTACACCTTCACCGCCGAGCAACCGCTTGATGATGCCTTTTGGGATTCACGTCTCACCGCGGCAGTTGACCTTCGCCGACAGCTCCATCTTGACGCACCAGCAGGAGGCTGCCGACTGGTGAACAGTGAAGGAGACGATCTCTCTGGCTTGATCGTCGATCGCTATGGGCCCTACCTGGCCGTCCAGGCAACGGCCCTGGCAATGGCAGAGCGCCTCGAGCCAATCTGCGACATTCTGGAAAGGCTGCTCCAGCCGCGTGGCATTCTCCTCCGCGGAGCGGAGCGAGGCCTCGGCAAACTTGAGGGCCTGAATCTTCCAGATCGCCAGCTTCGTGGGGAGCGGCCGGAGGGGCCGGTCTTCGTCGAAGAACATGGCCTCCGGTTTGGTGTCGATCTCACCGAAGGACAAAAGACTGGCTACTACCTTGACCAGCGGGAGAATCGTCAGGCAGCCGCCAGCTACGCCCGTGGTCGTCGGGTCCTCGACATGTTCTGCTATTCCGGTGGCTTCGGGGTAGCAGCGGCCGTCTCGGGCAAGGCCACGGCAGTGCTTTCGGTTGATTCAAGCGCCAAGGCTGTTGCTCTGGCCAAGGCCAACGCAGAGCTCAATGCCGCCACCACCATGGCCGTCGAGCAGGCTGACGCCTTTGACAAGCTCGCGTCGCTGCAGACTGCTGGTGAACGGTTTGGGATGATCGTGCTCGATCCCCCAAAGTTTGCCCGGAGCCGCGCCTCGGCGGCCGATGCCCTACGGGCCTACCATCGGATCAATCGGCTGGCAGTCGACCTGCTGGAGCCGGGGGGCATTCTCGTCACCTGCAGCTGCTCTGGAGCCATTGCCCGCGAAGACTTTCTCGTCATGCTCTCAGGAGTTGCTCAGCGAAGCGGCCGTATGCTGCAGCTTCTTGAGTGCCGTGGGGCAGCAGCCGATCATCCGGTGAACCTCCACTGTCTGGAGGGTGAGTATCTCAAGTGCGTGATCGCCCGGGTGACCTGAGGCGGTCGTCAGGTGCCGTGCTGCACGCTGCCAGCAGCACGAACCACCGCCACTCTCAGCAGACCGAGACAAACCGGGCCGAGTAGCGGCCTCGCACTCTCAGAGCTTGCGTAGCCGCGTGTACTCGTCAATCGTCACCGTGGTCAACTCACCGTCGTCACGGGCGAGAATCAGGACATCACTAAAGACCTTGTCGTCCGTATTCCGACGGAAGTGCAGGCCGTGCCGCCGCCGCTCACGCCGCAAGACCCGACCTACGGTGGTTGTGCTCCAATTCGCACTCGAGCCGACCGTCACCCCATGGATGACTTCGACACGATCGCCCGGCTCCAACTGCTCATACAGGCTCCGTGTCTCACGCTCGGCTGTATTCATCGATGTCTCCTCGGCACGGTTCTGCAGTCACACCCGAATGCATCGCAGTTCAAATGACCTGCAGGGCGTCACACTAGACTTCCTTGGAATCAATCCATTGCATCATTTTCCGCAACTGGCGGCCAGTGGCGGTCAGCAGGTGCTCCCGCTCACGACGACGGGTTGCCTTGAACATCGCGGCATTGGCACGATTTTCCAAGATCCAGTCCCGAGCAAATTCGCCTGACTGAATCTCGGTGAGAATCTTCTTCATTTCGGCCCGGGTCTCAGCGGTGATCACCCGTTTGCCACGGGTGTAGTCACCGTATTCGGCCGTGTTCGACACACTGTACCGCATGTATTCCAGGCCACCCTG
>RGBY01000600.1 GCA_009919445.1 Planctomycetia bacterium | reverse complement strand
TCCTGATTTCGACGGCGTCCTGTTGCTGGTCGAGGCAGCCCGGGCCGTAGGCCGGGGTGATGCCCCCTCCCCGACTCTGATCCAAGTGATCAAGACGCTCCGAACGCTCAGTGATGCTGAATGAAACCGGCGATTGGCTGTAATGTCTGGCAGGAGGCGGCTTGGTGTGAAGTGGTGCGTGGAGGGGAACGAGCGGGGCCGACATGAGCAACACCCTTGATTTGATTTCCTATGCCATTGAGGCCGACGGTCGCGAACTGGTGACCAGGCCCAACAGTGATGGCTATGCCCACGCGGTTTGGTGGCTTCTGTTGATGCTGCTTTTGTTGGGCTGTCTGTGGTGGGGGGCTGGGGGCACCACCCCTGAAGCAAGGGCACATCGGGCATTCACCCAGCTGCCGGCTGCCGAGCAGAAGGCCCGGCGGGCCCGAGCCGTGGCAGCGGAACAACGGCTGCAGGAGATTTCGGCGGCGATCGGCGAGGAGCAGCCTAGGCCGCGGCCGATCGCGTCTGCCCTCTACCGCGGCGGTCAGCTGCTCTGCGTGGTGCTTGGCATCGCCCCGTTTGTTCTGCTGCAGTTCATTCGTCCGCGGGTTCGGTATGACGGGCTGCCGGGACAGGGGGTGCTTATTGTCACAATCGTTCCCTGGCTCTGGACCTACCGCCGACCGGTGAACTTTTTTGGAGCGATTACGCCTGCAGTGGAAAGAAAGGTTCGGCTGCCAAATCGCCGGGCCGCTCGTAGAGGTGTGGCTGAAACCGACGCGGGGTTTGTCTGGATGGTAAGGCTTACGCCCCAGCCGGTTGCTGACCTTATGATGCAGGCAAATGAATTTCGCATCAACCTTTCGCTTTCCCCCGACAAGGGCATGGTCCGCAATCAGCTGCCGAAGCATGTCCGCGACGTGGTTCGATTTCTCGAGGGCGTAACTGGTCTACAGCACGACCGGATTCTGGTTCAGGACGTCACGGCTGCCGATGCGTTGGCGGGCTGCATGACAATGCGGTTGGAGCAGATTCCCGTTTCGCGGTCGCCGGACGTTGGTCGGC
>RGBY01000599.1 GCA_009919445.1 Planctomycetia bacterium | reverse complement strand
GCCGGCACGCGTGAGCCTTTCAAGCGTTGACACACTGATGCCCAGTCGAGCCGCCGCCTGCCTTGGTCGCAGAGAGAGCGGGTCGCCGTCATCAGCACCGTCGTCGCGATAGAAAGAATTCGAATCCATGTGACACCTTGCGGGCCAACCGGCCCGCCCTAGGCAATGGCGTCGCCTCAAACCACTGAGGGCAACGTCCTAACGCCACATGTATTTTCGAAAGAGCACCACCCAAACGGAATCCGAGCAGCGCCCGTGAAGCGCCCGTGCTCAGTTCGATACCGCAGGTGATCATCACCACTAGGCGGCCGCGACCAGTCCGACAGCATTAACGACCGGTCTTCCTGCCAGACCTCTTCGCTGCGGCTGGTTTTTCAATGCTTTTCCACTGAAAACCAGTGCCGGTTCCATCACACGCGAATCGCATCACTGGCTCAAGCAGCAGTTTATTGAGGTTCTCAATATCCCGGCGACGGGTTTCGTCACTTGAATCACGCCCTTGGGGATCATCAATACGCGGCGGCCAACCGGCTTCCTCAAAGGCGTCGAGAATGGCCACGATGTTTGCCGCCTGACCGGGTCGCTTCACCTCGCGGACAAGCACGCCCCGGAAGGTGAGCTGCCTGGCTTCTTTATTCCAATGTGGTTTATCGGGCTGCTGCTTTGTGCCGCTTCTGAAACAGACACGCGATAGCCTGTCGTGGTACTCATCCGTCAGAAATCCCAGAGCCCTGGCTGCATCAAGCAAGGCATGGTCGGCGTCACCGCCACGAGCCGCCCGCCACATGCCGATTACTCCACCATGGCGATAGGCGGCTTCAAGATCATCATCACATTTTTGCCGATCACGTTCGGTAAACACCTGATCCCAAAGCCGCCGTGCAGCCGTCACGTTCTGAATCCGGAAATAGGTGTCATCAAGCAGGCTTAAGGCCCAACTTGGCAATTCGACCGGCGGTTTTTGACTTTTCTTCATTCCGTATTCCCAACCAGCATCGAGTGAACCGCCCATCACTTGTCATTGACCATCAGCCCCCTGCTCCACCGCTG
>RGBY01000598.1 GCA_009919445.1 Planctomycetia bacterium | reverse complement strand
CCCCCCAGGCTTTCAGCAGATCACTGACCTGCCCAGCACGATCATGTTTCGGCTCGGTCTGGCCTACTGAGGTGGCAGGAGGGAAACCATGCCACCTTCTGGAAGACACGGCGTGCTGCTGCCACTGTGGCTCCTGCTGGCTGCCATGCTGCTGGGCGGAGGCAGGTCGCAGGCCAACGATGCTCCTGTCGTGCCGCTACCACCCGTCGATGGTGTTGATGAGAACTTCTTTACGCGGATCCGCCTGGCGGCCCTCGGTGATCCACAGGATCTGACTGAGCCGCTCTTGCCCGATGATGTCGCCCCGCCGGGCCAGCCCCGCCAGGAAAACGAGCCTCCGGGTCGCAAGCTTCCCCCCGGTGCCAAGCCGGGGCCACTGCAGCAGCTTATCTTCACAGCGACAGAGCTCCCGCGGCTAGGGAACAACGGCCTGGGCTTGGCCACACTGGAAACCAGCCTGACGATCGGCATGCCGGCCCCCACGATTGACTCACCGCTGCTGATCACGCCCGGCTTTGGCTGGACCTTCGTTGATGAGACAAGCGGCCCTATGGACCCGGGGCTGCCGGCCACACTTTATGAATCGTGGATTCAGGCCCGCTGGATGCGAAAGGTCGGTGACCGGCTGGGCGTTGACCTGGCTGTTGCACCAGGTTGGTACAGCGACTTTGTCAATGACACTGCCCAGGCCTTTCGCATCACCGGCCATGGCTTTGGGGCCTGGGAAGCAACTGAAGATGTGCGTGTGGTGGCCGGGGTGATCTATCTCGATCGCTACGACGTCAACCTGTTGCCAGCCGGTGGGCTGCTCTGGACACCCAGCGATGACCGCCGCTTTGAACTGCTCTTTCCGCGGCCACGGCTAGCCTGGCGAGTGCAGGAGACCGACCGTGCCGCCCAGTGGATCTACCTGGCTGGAGAATTTGGTGGCAATCAGTGGGCGGTTCGCCGTGACTCAGGGGCTGACGACATCGTGGTCTACCACGACTACCGGCTGCTGGCCGGCTGGGAACGGCGGCCTGCCGATCTGGGTGTCAGCTGGCGGTTGGA
>RGBY01000597.1 GCA_009919445.1 Planctomycetia bacterium | reverse complement strand
TGGCCGATCATGCCCCACCCGGACGCGGGACGGGTTGCGGCTAACTGAAGAAATTCTCGCCGTAGAGGTTCGCCGGTGGGCAGGTGGTTACGGTGATGTCACCATTGACCTTGGTCTGGCAGGCCAGCCGCATGCTCTCTTCGTTGCCGATGTAGGCCATTGAGACGCCGAGGCGAGCCTTTTCCAGGAAGCCCTTGGGGCTCGTATTTTCCATGCCTTTGGTGATCAGCACCCGGCAGCTGCCACAGCTGCCCATGCCGTGGCAGTTGAGAATCTTGTGAACCCCCGGGTAGAGGGCGACGCCGGCGGCAAGTGCCTCTCTGCGGAGGTTTGCCCCCTCGGGAACTTGAATTTCTTTTTTTTCGGTCGCGAAGGTGATGGTCGGCATAGGATTCTCTCGCTGAAGGGGCCGTGATTTCCCGATACTTTAGCCATCCCGGCCGTTGGCTTCTACTGTGCCCGGGCCGACCCACCCAAGGAACCATCCCATGGCGGAATTGACCAAGTATCAACGAACGGTCATCAAAAACTACTACGAAAACCTCGATACCGCCCTGGTGCAGCGGCTGGGCGAGCAGGTGACCGATCTCTACCTCGCCGAAGGGAAAAAGCGGACCAAGCTTTGGGAATCGATTGCCAAGTCGCTCGAAAAACTCGAGGTTCCCAAGTCGCGAATCGCCAGCGTGGTCGGTTCGGACGACGCCCAGCAGCTCGCCAAGCTGCTTCAGGAGCTCTGGGGCTGAGCCCTGCTGCCCGCCGCCGGCCGCCGACTCATCCGATCGGGCAGGTCGCCGGCGGTCAACGGGCCGACCCTCCAACCTTTTCGATGAAACAGGTCATCGCAATTGTGAAGCCGTTTCTGGCTGAGCGGGTGCTCGAAGCGTTGGCGACGGTCCCGATCGAGGCCCTGAGCGTGCATGAAGTTCGCGGCTACGGCCGGCAGAAGAGCTATCTCGACGCGACAACCGAACAGGACAGGTCACTGGCCTTCCTGCCCAAGGTCGAGGTTGAGTGCTGGGTGGCCGACGACTGGGTCGAACTGGTGATCGA
>RGBY01000596.1 GCA_009919445.1 Planctomycetia bacterium | reverse complement strand
AGCGGCTCCGGCCATGAACAGGTGAGGATTTGGGGACTTTCCAATGCTGACGTGTTCAGGGCCCGTCAGCGGGAGAAGGTGGCCGAATCCTCCGATACGGCTCTGCCAACGTCGCCAGAAAAGCAGCCAGATCAGCCAGTTCCTGCTGAGTCAAATTGAGCGGCTGCAGATGGGGCGACTTCCGGGGAAACAGCGGATCGTTTTCTTGGTACGCCCGTCTTTTGGGCGTGGGCATGCCAGCGTTGTACATGTTGAGCACGCCTGAGAGCCGGAATAAGCCGTTATGCATGAGCGGCTCGGTGTTGGTGACATCCCGCAGTGAGGGTGTCCGAAATCGACCCACGTCCTCAGCCTTGCCCGTCACCCGGTAGCGACCCAGATCTTCAGCCTTCCGGCCGTAATACGAGAGGCCGACGTTGTGGAATCGGCCGTCGGAGAAGAGGGGACCGTGATGACAGTTCATGCAGCGAGCCTTCCGCCGGAACAGATCAAGGCCGTTCAACTCCTGATCGGTCAGCAGTTCACGTTCACCGGTAACAAAGCGGTCGAACCGGCTGCGGCCGCCAACCACGCCAGAAGTGCCAAGAGCGCCAGGAGTGGCCTGGTCAGCAAAGCTTTCCGCAAATGCCGTCTGATAGGCCGGCACCTGCTCAAGCGCCCTGACAAGCTGAGCGGGCGTGATGTGCATTTCGGCAGGATTGAGTAACACCTGCTCAACCTGGGCCTCGATCGAGTCAGCCCGTCCATCCCAAAAGAGCGTCTGCTGAAAAGCAACATTTCGGATTGTCGGTGCATTTCGCTTCAGCGGCTCACGGTGGTGGCCAAAACTGACCGTGCGACCATCGGCCCAAGCCAGGTCAGGATCGTGGCAGGAAGCACAGGCGATTTCTTGGCTACCGGACAGCCGTGGGTCAAAGAAGAGGGCTTTGCCGAGTTCAGCCTTGGCTGGCGAAAAGGGGTTTTCCGGCGGATGCCGAACGTCAGGCAGGGGGCCAAGCTCCTCCCACTCGACACCCGGATCGATCTGTGGGGAGGGCCAGTCGTGCAGCG
>RGBY01000595.1 GCA_009919445.1 Planctomycetia bacterium | reverse complement strand
ATGGCTGTGCCAGTGGTTCCCTCATCCAAGGCAGAATGAACAGCCACGGTGTCAACCTTGACCTGCGGGTTGATGATTGTTGATTCCACCCCGAGTTCATCGGCGAATCGAGATTGGCTACGGAAAAGACCGTCGGCAGCCACTGCATAGGTTTCACCAGTGTCACCCATTCCGGTCGTTTCGCCGATAATTTCGGTCATTCGATCGATTGGCAGTTGAAATACTGCCACGCCTCGTACCTTGCGGCCGTCATAGATAGGGGCAGCGATGAAGCTTGCCGCCGCCTGGTAGGAAGGCAGGTACGTTTCAAAATCTGCAAACGCCACGGCGTCGCGACGGCCACCGCTGATCGCCTCTTGGAAAACGTGACCGAAGTTGGTTCCGGAGAATGAGCCGTTTTTGAGTGAGGTACAGAAGTCGAGCTCTTTGTAGACAGAGTAGACGATCGTGCCACTCTCGGCATCGATCAGGAAAAAGTCGTAAATACCCAGCCGCTTCAGGAAGCTGCGGAAAATTGGATGGTAGAGGGCGTGGGCGGCCGAGTAGGCCGAGCCATCATCGGCAGCATTGAGTAGCTCCTTTGAACCAAGTGGATTTTCGTTACGGCGAATGTAGAGGTACTGAAGATAAGCTGCCTGATCCGGAAGGTTTTCTAGCAATGCGGTGGTTGGGGCATTCGTGCCGGTCTGTTTCTCAAACTCCGTGGCAAACTCGCCGTTGTAGTAGGTAGCAAGATCTTTTCGGGCCTGGCTGATGGTGTCATCGGTCAGCGTATCATCGGCCAGGATTTTTCCGTAACCGTTGCTAAAAGCCTCGAGGGCTTCCAAGGTCATGCGATTATCAGCAGTGATCCGCAGCTGCTCTTCCATGGATTCAAAGTATCGTGCAACTGCCTTGGCGGTAATTGTGTTGACAGTCTCGAGTTGCTGCTGGGCCTGCTGTTCGATTGCACCGGCGGCTGACTGGTAGGTGGCATAGCCCATCACGGCCAGCGGTAGCAGCGAGACGGTGAGCAGGGCCAGTAGCAGGCGGTTGCTCAGCAGTCCACGGA
>RGBY01000594.1 GCA_009919445.1 Planctomycetia bacterium | reverse complement strand
CCCATTCCGTCGTCATGAGCTCTCTCTGTCACTTCCTGGCCGGGCTGCATAGCGTCCGACAGCAAGTATGTGCCGCAGGTTTCGCGAAGCCGTTACCACACCGGCATATATCAATAGGTCACTGCGTTGCTGACTCGGTAGTTGCCCACACCAACTGTCGTGACTGCGGCCACGCGAAGGGTATAGGTTCCCCGTTCGAGCATCGCACCGTCCACGAGCAAACTGTTTGCACGTGGATCTGCCTGGCCGGCTACCTGCCATTCACCATCCGCAGCACTAAAGTACTCCACCTGATAGGTCAGGACAGTAAATCCAGCTGGTGGCGTAATTCGGTTCCAAGTGAGCAGAATACCGTTGCCATACTTCTGTGCCGCAGCAACAAGTGGTGCAGCCGCTTTGGGGCCAATCACTCGCGATTCGCTCACCGCCCAATCCCCAGTCCCTGGATTCACTGGGTCGTGCGGGAATGCCGAGGTTGTCGCCTTCACCCGGAAGACGTAGGTGAGTCCATTCGTCAGCCCGGTGATGGTTGCGGCTGGGTTCGCTGTAACAGCATCATTCCAGGTAATCCAAGTGCTTTCGGAAGCCAACCGATACTGCAAGATATAATCATTCACCGGAACACCACCGCCGGCGGGAGCCGTCCAACTGAGGCTCGCACGACCGCTGTCCACTGAAACGACGAGTGAAGTGGGAGCCCCCGGTCCGGTCACTGGCATGACCGGACCCGATTCTGACCACGCTCCCTGGCCAACAGAGTTCACGGCCCGAACGCGAACAGCGTAGTTTGTTCCATTCGTGAGATTGGGAATCGTCACACTCAAAGCGGTGTTCGTCCCATCAGACAATCGTATCCAATTCCCGCTGGCTGCGGTCTTGTACTCAATTTCATAATCAGCGATGGTTGCCCCACCGTTATCGAGCGGTGGGCTCCAAGTAACTGTCAGTTGCTCATTGCCCGGCGTTACGGCGAACTCAGCGACCGGGCCAGCAGTCGCCAGTGGTAGGACTGCATTTGACGGCAACGAAGCAGCGCCTTCACCAATGGCGTTCACAGCGGCAACTCGGAA
>RGBY01000593.1 GCA_009919445.1 Planctomycetia bacterium | reverse complement strand
ATCAACGGCGATATCGATCAAGCGATTCTCACCCTCGCAGCTGAAGTCAAAACGCTGGGCAACTTCCAGCAAAGGCTTTCCGTCGCGGGTGAGTGCGGTGCCCACCGTATCGACTGTCGCAGTGCCTCCACCAGTGAGTGTCAGATAGCGGTCGTGACTGATCTGGCCAACACGCGCCTTCTGATCGGCCCGTTTGGGGTTGTCGCCCCAGGTGCCATCCTCGGTCCAGGTGTCTGTTCCACCCATGCCCTGATGGCCAAAATTCACGCCACGGTGGTGGTAATGGTCTTGGGTCTCACCCGGCACATCCTGCATTGGAAAGCTGCGTGTCATTTGCTTGCCATCCGGTCCAAGGACAGGCCACAGAAACGGCTTGTTGCCTTGATCAATGACATAGGTCGCAAAGGGCTGCCCATTCATTTTGATGGTTACGCCTCCGATCTCATTCCTTGCCACCGTGAATTGCTCGTGGGCTGAGACGGCAGTGGGCAGTACTAGTGGAAGGAGGACGAGGAAACTCTGGAAACCACACCAGAACGACTGCATGGGAAAGTCCTTTGTTTGGAGGGTTACGGGTAAGGAAGGGGCTTAAAAGCCGCCTGGCGGCACTGGGAATGAAGCTACAAGTCGGAACTTACAAGCTCGCATTGTATCGCCGACCGGAACGTGGTGGGATGCATGTCCCCACATCTGGCCCACTCCAATGCTTCGCTTCCTGTTTGACAACCTTCGCTGGCTTGCGGCCGGCTTTCTGCTCACCTTTGCCTCTGCCTGCGGCCAGACCTGGTTTATTTCGCTGTCGGCCGCCGCGATCAAGCAGGAGTATGGCCTCAGTGATGGTGGTTGGGGTGGTCTCTACACGCTCGCTACCCTTGCTTCCGCAGCGTTAATGTTCTGGCAGGGCTCGGTGGTTGACCGAGTCTCACCCCGGCTGGTTGCTATTGGCACTGCCGCCGGGTTTGCATTCGCCGCGGCAGGCATGGCAGCCAGTCACTCGGTCTGGCTGCTGGGATGCTCGCTGTTTTTGTTGCGGTTCTGCGGCCAGGGAATGTTCGGCCACATCGCCATGAC
>RGBY01000592.1 GCA_009919445.1 Planctomycetia bacterium | reverse complement strand
GCCTGGATCTCTCCCCACACACTCGTTGCTACAACCGTATCGCTCAGATCGTTGTGAGTCGCGGTGATTCTTACTGCCCCGATTTCTTCACTCCTCGCAGTCACCTCAACCCAGCGGGTCAGGGGGAGCTGAGAGACCTTGAATGACCGCTTCTTTTCAACTGTCTTCTTCCCAGAGTCTTTCCAGATTTCTGCACTGCCGGTGACTGTGAGTTCAACTTCTCCACCGTGGTTGGGCGTGGGCGGATGAATCACCAGCTTCATGAGATCCTTTTCGCCAGCCACTCCATTGCCGTCGTTCTCACGGTTGTCGGGAACCCCGTTACTGTTAGTGTCATTGAGGTTGGCGACGGTAAAGGCCCCCGGGTTCTCCTCTTTGGCGTTATCGACGGCGACCCCATGCTGTCCATGGTGGATGACGAGGTTGATCGCGGCCGCACCGGTAGCGTTCTCGTTGAGGAGTGCGGGATTGACGTTCCTGTCGTCTCGTTGAACAGCATCCACCTGCTCCTGGCGTTTTTCTGCCGATTGCCCTCCAAGCCAGACCAGCATCGCAACGCTCGCGAGAAGCCCTCCTGCTGCCAGCGTTCTTTTCCTGTTGACTCTCACGGTATCGCTCAGATTTTGCTTCGGCTGCTCCCTGCCATCCGCGACCCAGGTAGCTTCCATAGTTCAACGCTTGCAAGTTGCGCGCTTTGCTGTGAACCGCTACCGACGGGGATAGAGCTGGTCGGCTTCGTGCAGCACGGTCAGGGAGTCGGCCTGACGGATGAGCCGGTTGACTGCGTCAGGGCTGTCGGCATGGCCGATGTCGAGGCTTTCGACCATCTCTTCATCGAGCCCGGAGAAAAGCACCAGCCGGCGGTCGCCGAGCGCCCGTGCAAACAGCAGGGTCTGCAGGGCCTCACCCACAATCGCCGGGTCGTCCGAGTCGGCTGCATCGCCTGCGAGGGAGAACAGTGACTCTCCCTGTCGCCAGCGGGTGAAGAGGCCATCTGGAAGGCCGACGAGATTGCAGGCAACACAGATCGTGCCGTCAGGCCGGGTGGCCTTGGCAGCAGCGGCCACGGCCCGGGTG
>RGBY01000591.1 GCA_009919445.1 Planctomycetia bacterium | reverse complement strand
CACCTGGGGGCTCACGCGTCTCAGGAATCATCGACCTCGATGCCGCTGGCATCGACACCCCAGCAGTCGATTTGGCCCGGCTGCTGGGTAGTTGGCAGTTGGAGGCCGGCGACCCGGAGATCAGCCTCGTGGAACGCTGGCCGGCGGCCTTCGACTGCTACGTCAGCTTGTGTCGGCCCGCGGGGGATTTCCCGACAGACGTTCAGCTGTTGCATGACACCGCGGTGGTCTGCGGCCTTGACCGCTGGCTGCACTGGCTGTTCCGGGAACAGAGAAATTTCGCTGATTTTTCCCGGGTGACATGCCGGATTCAGGCTTTGCTGCGGGCCCTGCCGGCGGCCCTCGGCCGCCTTCAACGGGTGTCAACCGCTGGCTGCCAGCTGCGCCGGCCTCAATTGACCCCACAAAATTACGACCGATAAACTCGCCGATAAGAAACCAAGAGGAGCCAGTGATGCGGCCAGCGAAGGAGCGTGCCTGGCCTGAAGTTCGAACCGGTGCAGCCAGGGAGTTTTGGAAAGCCATGACGCAATGTGAGCGGTCGATGCCGAGAATGGCAGGGAACGCCGGTGGCCGCAGCCTGAGCCGGCAGACGGTCGGCCTGAGAGGGGTGGCCCTGCTGCTGGCGGTGCTGGGCGGGCTTGCCTGTCCAGCAGCGTGGGCGGTCGATACCAGCCCTGCCCTGCCAGCATTCGGGCCCGCGTTCGATCCGCTGGCTGGCGTTGGCGGCGAGGTCGGTGAGCCTGTCCGGATTGCTGCCCGCGTCGAAACCCTGCCGGATGGCGGAGCCCAGCTGGTGGTGGTGGCCACACTGAGTGACGGCTGGCACCTCTATTCACTCGACCAGAAGCCGGGTGGGCCGAAACCCACAAAGATCGTCGTTGCCGAAGATTCTCCTCTGGTGCTGGCCGGTAACTTTCTCGCTGCGCCGCCCCCAATCAAAAAGACTGTTTCAGACGTTCCCGGCTGGGAGGGCCTCGTCATCGAGGAGCATGCTGGAGAGGTCACCTGGACAGCGCCGCTGAAGCCGAACCCGGCGGGCACCGCAGCCACCGTGCATGGCAGCGTCAGCCTGCAAC
>RGBY01000060.1 GCA_009919445.1 Planctomycetia bacterium | reverse complement strand
ATACTATTTCGAATTGGGATTCTTTAAAGTTGACTATTTTTGATGGCGAAAAACTCATTAGAACTCTAAAACAAGAAGTTCCCAAGGACAATGGAGTACACTATTGGACCTGGAATTTAGATGAAAAAGGAATAACTAGACCCTCAAAATCAATCTCAAAATCTAAGCGCGAGCCCTCAGGTGTTCAAGTTCTTCCTGGAATTTATAATGTTGTGTTACAATATGGAAATTTATATTCAGAAAGTATTGTCACAGTAAAAAATGACCCAAGATTAGACTTAAATCTAGAGGATCAAAGATCAAAATATAACACTCTGAAGCAATTAGAAAAATTCCAAGAGGCAGCCGCAAAAGGGACAAAACAGTTGGTTCCGGGGGTGGACCTCGACCACGACTTCGCCCCCACCTATGAGGTTGATTCAGGAAAGAAAAAGACGGTCACCGAACTCCGCAAACTGGCAAAAGGAGCCCGCGACATCTGGTTCGCCACCGACCTTGACCGCGAAGGGGAGGCGATTGCCTGGCATCTGGCCGAAGAGCTCAAAGTTGACCCCAACTCCGCCAAACGGGTGACCTTTGACGCCATCACGAAATCGGATGTGCAGCGAGCCTTCCAAAACCCCCGCGGCATTGATATGGCCCGCGTCGAGGCGCAGCAGGCACGTCGGATTGTTGACCGGATCGTCGGCTACCAGGTTTCCCCCATTCTTTGGAAGAAGGTCGCCTCTGGCCTGAGCGCGGGTCGTGTCCAGAGTGTGGCAGCTCGACTCGTTGTCGAACGGGAACAGCAGATCCGGGCCTTCACGCCTGACGAGTCGTGGGAAATCTCCGGCTGCCTCAGTTTTGACGTGACTGCCGCCGGCCAGCTTCACACCGACTGGACCAGCTTTATGGCGGAGCGGGACGACCGTGGCCGTCCCCCCATTGTTCGGCAGCGGATGGCGTGGCTGGCAGATCGTCGCAGCCTTTCCGCCGAACTCGTTGAAGTCGGCGGGAAGCCGCTGAAGATCCATGCCGACAAGGCGTCGGCGGATGATCTGGTCGATGCCGCCGTGACGGCCGCAGAAGCAGCCGGCCTCCTCGACGTTGAGATCGATCGTCAGACTGACCCCGACGGCAAGGGACGGGCACAGCAGACCGTCATGGTACGTGGACGCCCTGACCCGGCGGCCCGCTATGCGGTCGTGGCCATCGACGTGACGCGGACGAAATCGAAGCCCTACCCCCCCTTCATCACCAGCACGCTCCAGCAGGCAGCCAGCAGCCGGCTGGGCATGTCGACCGATCGAACCATGCGGGTTGCCCAACAACTCTACGAGGGGATCGATCTGCCTGGCGAAGGCCGCGTTGGCCTGATCACCTACATGCGAACAGACTCAACCAATCTGTCTGGTGAGGCCATCAGCATGGCCCGGCGATACCTCGAAGAAAAACTTGGGAAGGACTATCTCCCGGAAAAACCTCGCTTCTACTCCAGCACCAACCAGAGCGCCCAAGAGGCACACGAGGCCATTCGGCCGACTGACCCTTTCCGCGAACCCGATGCCATCGCTGCCGCCCTTACCGAAGAACAGTTACGGCTCTACCGGCTTATCTGGCAGTCGTTTGTCGGCTGTCAGGCCACCGATGCCGAGTGGGACTCGACCGCGGTGAGGATGCAGCGAACCGACCGCGACACTGGTGCCATTTTCAAGACCAACGGCCGTGTGCTGAGGTTCGACGGCTGCCTCAAGATTACCGGCATCCCCAAGGCTGACGGCGATCAGGTGCTGCCCGATTTTGAAAAGGGAACCGAACTGGCTCCTTTCAGCATCGACCCCCGGCAGAAGTTTCAGGCACCACCACCCCGCTACACCGAAGCATCACTGGTCAAAAAGCTTGAGGAAGAGGGCATCGGTCGTCCTTCAACCTACGCCAGCATCATCAATGTGATCGAAAACCGTGGCTACGTCGAACAACGTGAACGACGGTTTTATGCCACAGCGCTGGGTGAGGCCGTGACCGAGTTCCTAGAAGAGGGCTTCCACGATCAGTTCATTGAAGTCGGCTACACCCGGGAGATCGAGCAGGAACTTGATCAGGTTGCACAGGGCAGCAAACCCTGGACCGAGATGTTGCATGAGTTCTATGGCGAGCTTGTCCCCAAGCTTGAGTCGGCTGCTGAACTGCCTCACAAAAAGGCTGAGTCGACACCATCTCAATATGCCTGTCCGGAATGCGGTCGGCGGCTCGACTACCGACTTGGCAAGACTGGCCGCTTCCTCTCCTGCAGCGGCTACAACGAAAAGGTGCTTGAAGAGGCTCCTCCGCCCAAGCCAACGGCCAAGGGAAAGAAGCCGCGGGCTCGCAAGCCCAAAGAGGTGCCCGCCTGCTCCTACGCCATGCCGGTCGATCGGGATGGACGCCCACTGCTCCCTGAGCAGATCGACCTGCTTTCACCAAACGGTGTTGCGATGGTGAAGCGAACAGGACGCTACGGTGATTTTCTGGTGGAAGACCTGCCACGCCCCCCGAAGAAGGCTGGCAAGAAATCCGATGATGACGCCCCGGCGCCGTTCATTCTCAATCTCGACAAAAAGGGGAACATCAAATTCCCGGCACCCCCGCCAATCGTGACCGACATTTCTTGCCCGAAGTGTGACAATGTCATGAACCTGCGGGATGGCAAACGGGGCCCCTGGTTGGGATGCCGCGCCTTTCCAAAGTGCCGTGGCCGGGCCGCGTTCTCCAAACTTTCAGAGGACGAGCAGCAGGAACTGCGGCGGCAACTCACTGAGCACCTGCAAGGCCAGCAGGAATTGGTGCTCACACGCCGCGACGGGACCACGCGAGTGGGGGATGGCACGCCCGTGGCCGATCTGACCATCGACGGCGGGGTCGCCGAACTGCCGCTGTTTGGCGAATGAGCCGCACCACCTGGCTCAAGCCCATGGCATGTCCCGG
Organism: Planctomycetia bacterium; assembly: GCA_009919445.1. GTDB lineage: Bacteria > Planctomycetota > Planctomycetia > Pirellulales > UBA1268 > UBA1268. The sequence continues at coordinate 8,518 of RGBY01000060.1, read as the reverse complement.
TCGTAGGTAGCGGGCATCTCATCAACTGCCACGGCGTGAGCCGTCGCATGGGTGCGGCAGTGGGAAATGCTGACCAGCACACCGGCAATGCCCATCTTTTCGGCCATATCCTGCGTGCCGCCCATCAGTGTCACAACAGGCCTGCCACTGGGGCCATTAAGCACTTCGATGTCACGCCAGCTGATTCCCTGCCGCCAGCCTGTCCCGAGGGCCTTCAGGATTGCCTCCTTGGCAGCCCAGCGGCCGGTAAAGTGCTGCATCGCCATGCGCCGTCTTTGGCAATATTCAATTTCCCGCGTGGTGTAGACCCGCTGCACGAACAACTCGCCATGTCGCTCAATCATCTGGCCGATTCGCAGGCATTCGGTGATATCGGTACCGACTCCCAGAACGTTCATTGTGGCCGCTCCCCAGCCGATCGCAGCCCCAGGCCGCAGGCCTGCCGGGCCCGGTCGAGCACCGCCCCCGCTGCAGTCCGGGCACGGTCGGCTCCGGCGGCCAAGATGGCGTCGATCCGCGCCGGATCGGCAGCCAGTTCAGCTCGTCGCTGCCGGGCAGCAGCAAAGTAATCAGCCGCCGCCTCAACCAGCGCCTTCTTCACCTGCCCATACCCAAAGCCACCCCGTCGATAGAGGGCCGCCATGTCGGCTGTTTCCGCTGGCGTCGCCAGTAACGAAAAGAGCTGGTAAAGGTGATCGTCTTCAGGATCCTTCGGCTCTTCCATTGGCCGAGAGTCTGTGGTGATCCGCATGATCTTCTTCTTCTGCGGAGCCAGTTCTTCAAACACCTCAATGGTGTTCTCATAACTTTTCGACATCTTCTGGCCGTCCGTTCCCGGAACCTTTGCCCCTCCCTCAACCAGCCGAGGCTTTGGCAGCCGAAACACCTCGCCATAGAGATGATTAAATGTGCCAGCGAGATCACGGCAAACTTCAATATGCTGGACCTGATCTTCACCAACAGGAACCACATCGGCGTCATACGCCAGAATGTCGGCTGCCATTAATACCGGGTAGGTAAACAGCCCCGCATCAGCCGGCAGGCCACGCGTCTTTTTATCTTTGTAGGCATGGCAGCGTTCCAATAAGCCCATCGGCGCGACCGTCATCAGCAACCAGGTCAATTCCGTCACCTCTGGAACATCTGATTGCACGAACAGCGTGGCCCGCTCTGGATCGAGGCCTAGGGCAAGCAGATCGAGGGCGGCATCCCGGACGAATCCGCGCAGCCGCTCAGGATCGCGCACCGTCGTCAGAGCATGCAGGTCGGCAATGAAATAGAAGGCATCTCCAGCATCCTGAAGTTCGATGTACTGCCGGATGGCACCAAAATAGTTTCCCCAATGAAACCGACCTGTCGGCTGGATGCCGGAAAGAACCCGCAGCCGGGCCGGGGTCGTGGAAGGCTGCTCCATAGCTGATCTGTTCTCCTGCGGCATTGATTGATCTGCTCAGAAAAAAGGAAAGTTGCGTTGGCCTCACCGGAAGGGCCAGCCACGCCCACCTCGGTCAGGAAGGCTTGGCGATCTCGAGGGTGCCAACCACGTCAGCCACCGTCGCTGCCCCCAACTCTGCCAGGGCCGCAGGCAAGGCATCCAATATTCGTGTCGTCACCACTGGCTCAGCAAAACTGGCGGTTCCAATTTGCACGGCCGTGGCTCCGGTGACGAGAAATTCCATGACATCATCGAGCGTCATGATGCCGCCCACACCAATGATGGGAATATCGATCGCTTGCCGTACCTGATGGACGCACCGCAGCGCAATCGGCTTGATCGCTGGACCACTCAGCCCGCCAATCACATTCCCCAAGAGGGGCCGTCGGCGACGCCAGTCGACTGCCATGCCCTGACAGGTATTGATCAGGGTGACGGCATCGGCACCACCTTCAGCTGCCGCCTGGGCGATCGCCTTGATGTCGCTGACGTTGGGCGTGAGCTTGGCAATGACGGGGGTGTCGGTCGCCCCGCGCACGCCGGCAACCACCTCTCGACAGAGCTGAGGATCTGTTGCGAGATCAACTCCGTGGCTGACATTGGGGCAGGAGATGTTCAGTTCGAGGGCAGCAATCCCCGGCTCATCGGCAAGCCGAGTTGCCAACTCGACAAACTCATCGACAGAGCCGCCAGCAATGCTGACAACGACCGGCGCGGTCGTCTCCCGCAGGAATGGCAGTTTGTCGATGAGGAACTGATCAATGCCGTCGTTGTCGAGACCGATCGAGTTGAGTAAGCCAGCAGCAGTTTCAACGGTCCGCCAGGGCCGATTGCCAATCCGCGGGGCAAGTGTGATGGTCTTGGGAACAATACCGCCCAGTCGGTGCAGCGGAACATAGCCCTGCATCTCGTTGGCGTAGCCAAACGTCCCCGAAGCAACCATGACCGGATTGGGCAGGGTCAGCCGACCGAGCGTGACGGAGAGATCGACCGGAACAACAGATTCTGTCGGCGAAGCAGGCATGACGGGGGCAGCTGGATCAGGAGCACAGAGGGAGAGCGAACACGACGGACGCAAGCGAAGGCCGCTTCAGCCAGCAACCTTCCCTGCTCCCCCAGTGTACCCCAGCCACCAGCAGACGCCGGGGCGACGAAGGGGACGGAAACTGGCCCGTTTTTTCCGAATGTCCGGTCTGGCTCAAGCCTGCCGATTTTTCCGCCGATACCGGATAGGGGCGTCTGACGCCACCAACTGACCAGCCTCACAAACCTCGTTGACAACAACTGAGCCCCCCCTTATGGTTCCGACCGGCCGCTTTCCGATGCAGGCTGACAACGCCTCCCCACCATCCCGGGGCTGGTGCTGGGGACAGTTTCACGCGGTGACGGAGTGCTCGAGTCGTGACGAAACAAGACATTGTCCGGGCTCTCTGCGAGCGACTCGACATGCCCAAGGCTCAGGCCCAGCAGGTGGTTCAGACCACCTTCGACGCATTGATCGACAGCCTCGTGCAGGAGGGCCGGGTCGAGCTGCGAAACTTTGGGGTCTTTCAGATCAAACAGCGGCAGGGCCGCACCGCGAGGAACCCCCGCACGGGCGAGGCGGTTCACGTCGAGCCTCGGAGTTCCGTCAGTTTCAAGCCTGGCAAGGAAATGGAAGATCGGGTGCGGCAACTCGACAAACCCCAAGTCGCCCAGTCCACGCCCTCCCCCAAGCAGCCTGCGGCCCAGTTTGGTCATGCTCCCCCCAACACGGCCAGCGAGCCGGGGTATTCCTGAGAGCAGACGCCTTTTTTTCGCGATTTCTCCATCGCGACCAAGGCTGTCACCGGCTACAAACCTTGTCAAATCAGTCACGGGGAGCGGTCTCCCCAATGAACATCTATCACCCCTGTGTGCTCGGTACTCGGAGGAAGACGGGATGAACGCCCACAAAGCCACCGGTGAAAATCGCAGTATTGGTCTTCGACTTGCCTTGGTGCTGGTCGCTGGACTCCTGCTGTCGAGCATGACAGGCTGCCTGATTCCAATGTACTCCGGCGATCCGATTCGTCGTGCCCAAGAGCTGATCTACACATCAGAAGATCTCCGCGCCATCACCGATGAGTGGGAGCGAATCTGGTTCCTCGACCAGCCTTCCCACATGACGCCCTACCGCACCCACGGTGGTGTGCTCTGAGTGTCTGGCGAGTCCAACCACGTCACATCAACTCAGAGACGAATTTTCGCCGCCTGCTCGCGGATTTTTTCAAGCGGGACAAGCTGCCCCTTATTACACCCTGGGCAGGCTGCTGCTGCCTCGTCCCAGGCTGCGGGTGATTTCAAATTCGAGTCCCAAAATGGCCAGGTGCGGCACTGCCGCGGCCGCTCTGCGTAGACCGTGCATCCTCGGGTCTTGGCATCCAGCAGCACACAGTCACCCCCGGGCCGCTCGGTCAAGGACCGGCGGATGCCCACCCGCCGCACATAGGCTTCTTCAAATGCTGCCGGCTCCATGCCCAGACGGGCTGCCATTGCATCGATTTCTGCCTGGTTGACCCAGACATAGCCTTCCGCACCGGTGCAGCAATCACCGCATTGCGTACACCGAAATCGCAGCCCATCGGCATACCATAGCTCTGAAGGAATTCCTGCCATCGCAATCTCCCATTGGGGTTGTCTGCGTAAGCCTACTGCATGATCGCCACGAGGGCACTCACCACCGCGTCGATATCGGCCAGGGTGTTGAACGGGCCAAACGCGAGCCGAACTGTTCCCCCGGTGGCCGTGCCGAGATGCTCATGAATCAGTGCGGCACAGTGCAGGCCTGAACGTGCCTGGACCCCTGCAATTTGCTCAAGCAAGGCCGCCACCTCGGCTGGTGAATAACCAGCCACCGTGAAACTGACAATTGGTGGTCCCGCCAGCTGATTTTCCTGTGAACCGACAAGCTGCACGCCGGGAAGGTCAGCCAAGCGGGCTCGGCAGGCAGCAGCCAGGCCGCCACAAAAGGTGGCACGTGACTCAATTCCCTTGGCCTGCAGCCAGTCAATTGCCGCCACCAGGGCAGCAGCCGCCGACAGATCGGGGGTGCCAGCCTCGAACTGCTCGGCCAAGGTCAGGGGTGGCGTGAGGGACTCACTGGCCGAACCGGTCCCGCCCAGAATAAGCGGCTGGCATGCCACTCCCTCGCGGACTGAAACCACGGCCACCCCATGCATGCCAAGCAGCCACTTGTGCGCCGGGGCGACAAAGACATCAGCAGCCGCAACACCTGCCGTGATTGGAATCTGCCCAAACGTCTGAGCCGCATCAACCAGACTCAGGCCACCACGCTCACGGGTGATGCCAACGATGGCCTCAGCATCTTGCAGCACCCCCGTCACATTCGAAGCCTGCGATACGGTCACAAGGCGAGTTGCCTTCTGCCATGCCTTGGCGATTTCCTGTGGATCGACCCACCCACCGCGATCACAAGGCACCACGGTGAGTTCGATTTCCCCTGCTGCGGCTAACTGGGCCAGAGGCCGCAGCGTGGCATTGTGATCAGCGGCTGTGGCAATCACATGGTCGCCCGGTCGAACGAGCCCGCGAATTGCCTGATTGAGCCCGAGGGTGGCCGACATCGGTAGCGCCACCCGGTCAGCCGCAACACCGAGCATGGCAGCCGCCGCTGAGCGGGCCTGCTGGATGATCTGCCCTGCCGCAATGGCGTCACGGTAGCCGCCACGACCAGCCGCCGCCCCATTATCACGAGCAGCCCGCTCCCAAGCCTGCCAGACTGCCTCTGGCTTGGGCCAACTGGTTGCGGCATTGTCGAGGTAACGACGAGGCGGCATGGCTGCTGGACTGGTCACTGGACTGGTCACTGGTCTGGTCGCTGAACTGGTCATCTGTTGGGCCCTCAGGGGACCTTAGCCCCCGATCTGATACATCGCCCGTTCGGGCCGTTTGAACTGCTCAGTGCCGATACCATGGCCTGCCTGCTTGGCCCTGACACACGCCGCCAGAAGCTGGGCCACCTGGTCATCGTCACCACCCGAGCGAATAACCTGCCGCACGTCCCATTCCGCCTGCGAGAAGAGGCAGTTCTGAAACTGGCCGTCGGCCGTCAGTCGCAGCCGGTCACAGCGATCGCAGAACGGCTGGCTCACCGGGTTAATGAAGCCGACCCGTCCCGAACCATCGGCGTAGGCATAGTCGACGGCCGGCTGTCCCGAGTCGGTGACGGCCAAGGGCACGAGAGGACCGCAGGTTTCCTCGAGGATCTGCCGCACTGCTGCGCCGGTCAACACGCTTTCATTAGCCCAGGCAGCATCCGCATCGAGGGGCATGAATTCGATGAACCGCAAATGAAAGCCTTCTGCCCGGCAGAATTCCGCCAGCGGCACAATCTCGGTCTCCGTCAGGCCTCGAACCGAGACCGCATTGATCCGGATCGCGCGAAAGCCACACTGCCGGGCCCGTGACAGTCCAGCCAGCACCTGCTCAAGGCCGGTTCGTCTGGTGATCTCCACGAATCGCTCCGGAGAGAGGCTGTCGAGGCTGACGTTGATTCGTGTCAGCCCCGCACTGGCCAGTTCTTCTGCCTGCTCAGCCAGCAGCAATCCGTTGGTTGTCAGGGCCACCTCCTCAAGCAGCGGCAAGGCGACAAGGAGTCGCACAAGCCGCGCAAGCCCGGTTCTGACCAATGGCTCTCCACCAGTCAGCCGTACCGTACGAATACCCTGCTGGGTTGCGACTGAGACGACCCTGGCAATCTCCTCATAGGTCAGCAGTTCTTCCCGTGGCCTGAACGACACTTCCTCTGGCATGCAGTAGGTGCACCGCAGGTTGCAGCGATCCGTCACACTCACCCGCAAATCGGTATGCCGACGTCCAAACCGGTCAAAGAGTGCTCCTGCCGGAGGGGCCGCCACCTTCTCCTGGTTGGCGATCATGTGGTTGACACTCATCGGCCCGCTCCGTCCGACTGGTCTGCCGGCTCAGGATGAATCCAGGCTGCCCCAGTTGGCCCGACCTCCTGTTTCCAAACCGGCACCCGTCGCTTGAGTTCCTCCATCAACCAGGCTGCTGCCGCAAAGGCTTCCTGACGATGGGCGGCCGAGACCGCCACGGCCACGCTGGTCTCACCAACTGCCACGCGACCTAGCCGATGGACGATCACACAGCCGGTCAGCCCAAACGTGGTCACTGCTTCACGCCGCAACTGGTGGAGTTCTGTTTCCGCAAGTGACTGGTAGGCCTCGTACTCAAGCCAGTCGGTGATGACGTCGCCGGTGGTCCGGCGGGTTGTACCGGTGAAGAGCAGATTGGCGCCTGCCTCATCACAGGCCACCTGTTTGAGCAGGCCAGACGTGTCAATTGGGCCGTGCAGGAGCATCACACCGTCCATCACTACCCGCCGCTTACTGGAGGAATCACCGCAATCTCAGCAGCCATCTCGACTGTCTCATCAGCGGCAGCATAACGGCCGTCAACCACGATCGCGCTGCGGCTTAGCAGCGGCTCAATCTGTGGAAGTGCCGCAAGCAGCGCAGCCCTAATCCCGGCCACCGTTGGCGACTGTGGATGGAGGCAGATTTGCCGCTGCCCAGCCAGCTGTGCCACGCCGGCAAAAAAGTGAACCGTCACCTGACTCTTCGTTCCGGCTGGAACATTCTGGTGATCTGTCTGGTTCAACATTAGCGACACCTTCCCGGGCTGACGACAAGACTGCGGCAATGCCTCGGCCTGCTTCAGGATAGTACGGCCGAGGGACCGGTGTCACTCCTCACCGTCGTTTCGTCATTCAATCGCCGTTCGCGTTTTGTCGTCACTCACCACTGGCCGCCGCTGAAGACTGACCACGGCGGGCTGCCTGCTGGCGATACTTTTCATGCGTTTCGAGATTAAATCCACCAAACCGCTCAGTGATTCCAGGGCCAGTGTACCTGGCCCCGCAGCGATAGCAGGTGAGACACTCGGGCACCAGGAAAAACAGCATCACGTCCAAGAGTGCCGTACTGAAAAGGATCGCAAACGTAATGAGCATCTCGTGATACGCCCAACTGACGCAACTGAGGCCGAGGCCAGCCACCACGATGCCGACGCCAAGCCGTTGAGGAAAGTTTTTGCGGACAAAAAGTTCCGTACTGGGGCAGACAAGACAGCGGGTTAATCGAGGCGGACCATCAGCCTCACCGGGCACAATGGCCGCAGTGGGAACAGCAAGTTGGCTTCCGCACTGTGAGCAGGGGAATGCCTCGCCCTGCTCCACCGATGTGGCAACGGCCCTCTGGCCGCATTCAGGGCATACAAAAACGACGTTCATGACAGCGACGCCTGAGGAACCAAAACCATGATGCAGGCTACCACATCCTCAGCCACCGGCTTTGCTGCAAGCAACTGCGCCGTCAACTCTCCCAGAATTACTGCCAAGCAGGCCACATAAAGAATGCCCGTCGCGCTTTGCGTGTTGGGAATGTCGAGGGTCTTGCGGCTCATAACCAACAACACCGGCAGACCGACCAAGCCAGCCAACCAACGCAACCAAAGCAGCGCAACGCCTGTTTGGTCGAGACTGACAGCTGAGCCTGTAGCCGCCACCGCGGCTGCCCGCCCAAGCTGGCCGAACCAGCCGGCCCCAGGCTGCCTGTGAACGACCATCTGCCAGCCGACCGCCACCAACACTGCCGCGAGCAGAAGCCCCCAGGCAAGGAGCGTCTGATCGATTGACCGCCTCAAGGCGATGATCTGCATGCCCGGAGCATTGAGGTACCAGTGCCCCAGCAGCATCGCGTTAATGGTAAGCCCCAGCAGTAACCCCGACAGCAGCCGCAGGCCGATCGCGTTAATCTGCAGGTCAGTGGCAGCGGCTGTCGCCACTCCCGCCAGCAGGGCCACCAGGCCACAGCAAATAAGGCCCCCGCGGCGACGTTCCGCATACCAGAGCACGCTTCCGACCCAGGCAATGAAGGCAGTCAGTCCCATCAGCCCAGCGACGAGCCCAAGCCCGGCAGTCCAGGACAACAACGCCGCAAAGGTTGACAGCCCAAGCAGCACCAATGTGTTGACCCGAAAGAAGCCTCCGGACACGAGCGTTGATGAAGTCAGGCAAAGGGC
>RGBY01000590.1 GCA_009919445.1 Planctomycetia bacterium | reverse complement strand
CCAGGAGACAGAGCCCGCAGCCCCCGAGACGCTCGACGAGCACCTAATTAATGAAAGTCGTTGCGTAAGTGCCGTTGACCGGGCTAGCGGTTAAAATCGTCCAGCGGCAGCCGACCATCAAGCCACCGACCAACCAACCAACTGACCAGCTGACGACACTTCCAAGCAACTCGACTTCACCCGACAGGCAGACGCGCATGGACACGGTTATCATTTTCAGCCGCGACCGTCCGCTCCAGTTGCATTGCGCCCTGCAGACCCTGCTCGATCATTGCCGTGGGCTGGAAGACGTGTCGATCCAGGTACTGTTTCGGGCAACAGATGATGTTTACGGGCGACAATACCGGGAGGTCTTCACCGAACTGAGCCGGCTGCACCAGGGCTGCCGGCTGATCTTTCTCGAGGAACAGACGTTTCCTGAAGACCTTGCGGCCTGTCTGCTTCAGCCAGAAGTCACCAACGGTTTTTTTGCCCGGTGGCAATGGTCCGGCAGCGCCCCGGCCCAACCGCTCAAACGAACAGGCGAGCGGTTTGAATATGTCTTGCTCAGTGTTGACGACTGCATCTTTGTCAGCCCATTTCAGTTCACAGCTGTCTGCAGTCTGCTCGCCGAACGGCCCGATCTACTTGGCTTTTCCTTGCGGCTGGGTCGCAATGCGACGGTCAACTACATGGCCAAGACATCGCAGGTCGTGCCACGACTCACCCCCATCGGTGACGGAATGGTGAGCTTTAACTGGACCACTGCCGAAGGCGATTTTGGCTATCCCCTTGAAGTATCGAGTTCGGTCTACCGGGTGGCCGACCTCTGGCCGGTTCTGGCCGAGGGCCGACCGCACAATCCCAATCTGCTGGAATATCAACTGACCCATCTCCGTGACCGGTTCGCCAAGCAGAAACCGCTGCTGGCCACTTTTGAAACAGCAGTGGCCTTTTGCAATCCGATCAATCTGGTGCAGACCGTCTCGGACAATCGGGCTGGCGTCAATCAAACGTATGACGCCCGCGAACTCTCGCGACGATTCGCCCAGGGCCAGCGGGTGTGTCGGAAACAGTTCCGCGGCTTTGTCCCCAGCGGCT
>RGBY01000589.1 GCA_009919445.1 Planctomycetia bacterium | reverse complement strand
GAAGGAGCTCAGCGAGCCTGGCCCGCGACCAGGCGTCGTTGACCGTCTGCCGCTGGACTTTTGCGTCAGGGCCACCGTGGGCGACGCCACCTCGCAGGATGATGCCAACTCCTGCCTCAGCGGCTGCCGTGATTACCCCGTCGTGCTCCGCCGCCAGGCATGAGTAGGGCAGCTGAACCGTGTCAAAGACACCAAGATTAAGCAGGCCGTGAATATCCGGCAGCTTCGTCGACACGCCGAGAAAGCGGATAAGGCCCTGCTCGCGAAAACGCACCAGCAGGTCGATCAAACCCTCACGTTCAAGCGTTTTGGCATCACCTCCATGAAACTGGAGCAGATCGATCTGATCGGTTCGCAGTCGCGTGAGGCTGGTCTCGAGGTTTCGTTGAATGACGTCGCGCTTCCAAACATGGTGGATCTCTAAATGATCGTCGTGCTGACGGGGAACGCAGCCGCACTTTGTGGCAAGAATGAACTCCCGCCGGCGGCCGGCGAGGCACCTCCCTATTCGCTCCTCGCAGATGCCGTAGTCCGGTGAGGTGTCAATAAAATTGATGCCTGCATCAAGGACGGCATGGAGCACCTGCTCCGCTTCGTCTTCGCTGACCACCCGCATGCCCCAGGTCCGCGGTCCGCGCAGCCCCATGCTGCCATAACCCAGTTGTGTCACCTCCAGATTGGTCCGGCCAAGTCGTCTCGTGAGCATCTGATTCCTTCGTTATGTTGAAGTGCAAACGGCTTCTGGCCTACCCGCAGATGAAAGCCTTTTCAGCTTATAAACCTCGTCCTGATACCCTGGCGGTGCCTTGCTGGCCAACTCAGCAGACTATTTGCGGGTGGGAGTCAGTTGCACCTGCGCCGCCGGTGCTCTCTCTCCCCGTCCCATCCCTGACACGGTAAACTGTCGAAGAGGCTCTGAAAACCAGTAAATTTTCGCGACCACGCGGAGCACCCAAGGGTGGACCGATGGCGGCAGCGGATGAATCGATGAAACGGCCCCACCCGGTCACACAAACGCGTTCTGTCACGATATCCGCCACCCTTCGGCTGTTCTTGATTGCTATCTTGCTGCTATTCGGC
>RGBY01000588.1 GCA_009919445.1 Planctomycetia bacterium | reverse complement strand
TCCTGTGCCGGCAGTGGTGTTAACGCCCAAAAGACTCCTTCCAGGTTGGTGGCTGGCCCCGATCGTTCAGCCATCAAAAGCGTCGATGAATCGCCGTCCAGTCCGGCCCCACCGAGCGGGTTTGATCGTGTGGGCTTGTAGTTGGTGCTGCGTCCATCTGTGACAACGTCGAAGTCGTCGACGTCCGGGTCAAACTCGTTCCAGCCGTCACCGCTTAGATAGCCCGCAGCGTCAACGAACACGCCATCTCCGCGGAACTGTGCATCGGCGCTGAGTACCTCGCCACCTGTTCCGCCGTTGACCGCATAGTGCAGCACCCCGGGATTGTCGCGGGGCATCGTCGCTGTCGGGCAGACGTAAATCGGCAGCCGCTTCTGTTTCAAGCGATTGTAGTTCTCCTGCCCTTCCGACTGTGGATCGGTCGGATCGTCACCAACGCCACTGAACTGGTCGTACCAGCTGAAAAGTTCATTGTTTCCTAGTTCCGGCAAAATCGGAATCGTCCAGGAAACGCAGCGTTTACTGGGTGCCACTTTAGCCGAGTTCGAGTACGCCGGAATCGTATCCCGCCAGCCCGGCAGGCGGCCGTTGAGCGTCTCAAAGTGAATCATGGCCGTGCCAATCTCTTTGAGATTGTTCTGGCACGAACTCCGCCGAGCTGTCTCGCGAACGACACCGATCGCCGGCAGGACGAGCCCCATCAGGATGCCCAGAATCGCAATCGTCACCAGCAGTTCAACCAGCGTAAAGGCTGGTCGAAACCGCAAGGCAGAAGGCTGCCCAGAGAGCGAGCCGGTGGCAGTCATTGCCGTATCTTTCGAAGGGCGGGGGGCGGTAGCCAAAGCAAGGATGGGGAAACCGCTGTCTGTTGCGTGTATCGGTGCTAACGAGGCGAAAGATTTATGAGTATTCCCGCTTAATTTGCCACCAGCGTCCAGTTAGAAAACGATGAGGAACGTGCTGTCCGATTTTGCCGTCGCGGCGAGCGACGATCGGCCCTTCCCACCTCTCTGGTCCGGTTGCCCGGCTCATTTTCCGCGGCTATAACCCAGACTTGGCTGTGGTGGTACCGGCGGGCAA
>RGBY01000587.1 GCA_009919445.1 Planctomycetia bacterium | reverse complement strand
ACCAACGTCGAGGTGACCGAGGTGTTCCCAAACAACATTTCGGTGACGAAGCTCACCCCGGCCTTCGGTACTCGCTTCAATCAAACGCCCACTGGTGGTGTCTGGTCAGTCCCCACAATTGCCCCGGGTACATCCAAGGTTTTGACGATCGTGGCCCAGGCGACCTCGGCAAGCGTCGCTTACAACACGGTTACGATCACCCATAGTGATGTCTGGGATCCGAATAGCAAAAATAACCAGGCCCGTACCCCGACTAATCCACAGCAGGCTGACCTCTCTCTCACCAAGACAGTAGACAATCCTCGGCCTGAGGTGAATGACCAAGTGACGTTCACCCTGACCTTGGAGAATCTTGGCCCCACGGCTGCCAAAAACGTGAAGGTTGATGATCAACTGCCAGCGGGCTTGGCCTTTGTTTCGGCAAATCCTGCGTCTGAATACAACGACACCTCAGGAGTCTGGACTGTTGGCAATGGCACGCTGGCCGCCAGTGCAACAGAAACCCTCACCATCACCGCAAAGGTGCTTAAGCCTGTTGGTGGTACTGGGCCCGTGTCCGCCTCAACCAACAAGGGCACAGCGACTTCCACGACGGTTGACCCCAACCCAGCCAACAACATTGGCACCGCAACGGTGACACCGCTGCAGGCCGACCTTGCCGTGGTAAAAACCACCAGTAACAGCAGGCCACAGATTGGAACGACGTTCCAGTACACGATCGAGGTCTCAAACCTTGGTGCTGACACAGCGTCGAATGCGCAGGTCACCGATCAACTGCCCGCTGGGGTCACATACGTTTCTGAGCAGATCATCGGTGCACCGGCCGGCTCGAACTACGATCCGGCAACTGGCGTTTGGACCATTGGCACCGTTACCACGGCTGACCGACCCAGGCTGGTCATCACCGTCCGCGTGAATACAGGCAACAGCGGCGGCATCGTGCGGAATGAAGCAGATGTCTCATCCGGCACATGGGATCCCAACCTGTCCAACAACAAATCGATCATCGACGTCGTCGTGCCACCCCGGGGCGTGATCGTTGGCACCGACGTCGGCTGCGTGACCGGGCCGTTTGTGCGG
>RGBY01000586.1 GCA_009919445.1 Planctomycetia bacterium | reverse complement strand
CAACAGGCTGCCTGGCAACAACGGACTGACCCGGCCCGGCTCCGGCAGGCAGGAACTGATCTGGGAAGTGACGACCCTGAACAGCGTCAGCAGGCAGCCGACATCCTTTTGCGTGGAGGCACCGCCGCCCTCCCTGTGCTCGTCGAACTGCTGATGCAGCCGGTGCCAGAAGGAGATGATCCTCAGCAGGCGATCCGGTTTGTGCAGCGGAGACGGCTTACCCGGCAGATTATTGGCCGGCTAGGAACGTCAGGAACTGAAGCCTTGATCAGTTGGCTTGGCTCAGCCGATTTTGATCACTTTCCGGGCGTGATTGCTGCCCTCGATGTGCTGGTCGACCGCGGCAGCCTGCCGACTGAGACGAGTCCTGACGCTGCTACCAGTCTCGCGGTCGCTGATGTGCTGCTGGGCCCCGCACTTATTCCAGAGTTTGCCGCTGCCACCCGGACAGCAGCCCGCAGCCTGCTCGACAAACTTGCCGAACGCAAGCTGGCACCGCCTGACTGCGCTGAAGAGAATCTGACGCCGGCAACTGGCTGCCGACTGCTTGCTGCCAAACTTGATCGCCTCCTTACCCAAGCCGGAATCCCCGAAGCAGACAGCCTCTCGGACGGCAACACCGCCGGCGGCCTGCCCGAGCCGACGGTCGAGCAATACCTCTGGGTCGCCCAGACCAGCCGACCAGAAATTCGCTACCTGCCGCCGACAGCCGCCCGCGGCCTGCGGGCAGGGCATCTGGCCCGCGATCTTTCCGGTCTTGGCTGCACGGACGAGGCGGCCGTTCGGCTGGTGCTATTAGCCCAGGCCGAAACGCTCATCCTGTTTGCGGATGAGCCGGCCAGTGCGGTGGCAGCCGTGCCCCGTGAGGTACTCGCTGAAACCCTGTCTGGCCCCTCAGGCTATGACTCGCGTGTGGCGGCTGAGGTTCTTGATGAAGCCGTTACACGCGAGATGCCGCCGGCTGCTGCTGTCGTGGCCCGCACCCTGCGAGAACATGCTGGCACTGCTCCACTGACACTCATCCGGCCATCTTTGGTGCGGGCCACCAGCATGGCCTCTGATCTCGTTCAATTCGAGGCG
>RGBY01000585.1 GCA_009919445.1 Planctomycetia bacterium | reverse complement strand
TAAGGCGACGGAGGGAACTGCTGTCAGCACACCGAGGCGGTTTACAGCCGCCGCTATTGGCCGAGGCTGGCAGAGGCTGCTACTGCGAACGGCCCTTGAACCGCCGGCTGGCACGGGTGAGCGTGTCGCGTTCTTCTGCTGTCAGGCTTCCTTCACCCGAACGGCTGATCTTCTCAAGAATTGCGTCAACCTGGTCCTGCAGGCTGGCATCTGTCGCATTGTGAGGACTCCGAGGGCCCTCATCATCGTCAGGTCGCACGACCTTGAACCGTCTCCGCATCTGGCGGAGTCGGCCACCAAGGTCAGACAAGCCGCTGAGGTTCCAGCCCCGCCAGGCGTAGAGCAGACCAAAGGCGGCTCCACCAAGGTGCGCCACATGAGCCACGCTGCCACTTCCCTGAGCTGCTCCCTGAACATCACTAAAGAAATACAAGACGCCGAGCAGCCACGCCGGAACAGGGATAATGCCCCAGATCAGTACCTCCTGCCGAGGGAAGTACCAAACAAAAACGGCGAGGACCGCCATCACGCCGCCGCTGGCCCCAATTAAATAGGTGCGGTCGGCAGGGATGCCGCCAGCAAATAGATTGACACTCAGTACCCAGGCGAGTCCTGCGATCACAATGGCAGAGAGAAAGAAACGATAAAACTCAGCCCGGCCAAGAATCTGCTCGATCGCTCGGCCAAAAAAGAAAAGCGCCAGCATGTTGAAGGCGAGATGCCAGGGGGTGCGGGCATCGTGGGCGAATCCGTAACTGATCAGTTTCCATGCCTCAAGTAGATGCTGGGGCAGGTCACCTCGTAAGGCGAACAGTTCATTGATCGAAAAATTGCGGCCACCGACCAGATTCAGCACCCAGACGGCCACGTTGGCAATGATCAGCGTGATGACAGCGGTCCAGTCCGAACGTGGACGGTACTGATTGTCGAACCGGTAGTAGCCGCGGTCAGAAAAGCCCATGCGGTCGCCTGCCTGAATTGGGAAAAGGTGAATCTGCCCCACTCATCCTAACAGGCTTCCAGCAGGGCTCCCACTGGAGCTCCTGACAGGCTTCGTTCCGGGGACTGTAGCGGTGCGGA
>RGBY01000584.1 GCA_009919445.1 Planctomycetia bacterium | reverse complement strand
GGCGATATGTCCCATCTGATGTCGCCGGTTTCGGCCGAGACGACGCAACCGATCTGACGCTCAAATGGAGCTTCGGCTTCCCTGCGTCAACCCGGGCTCGATCGCAACCCACCATCGCCATGGGCGCGGTCTTTGTGGGGAGTCAAGATGGCACTGTTTACGCCTTCGATCTTGAGACAGGCTGTGCCCGCTGGACCTTTACCGCATCCGCAGAGGTCCGGACCGGGATCGTCCTTGCTGACAGCCAGGCTGAGGGGCAACCACCCCTGGCCTTCTTTGGCGACATTCTTGCCAGGGTTTATGCGCTGAACGCACTCACCGGTGAACTACTCTGGACCTTGAAAGCCGATGATCACCCGAGCGCGACACTGACGGGCACACCCGCCTGGCATGAGAACACGCTGTTTGTGCCGGTTTCGTCGCTGGAAGTGATTCCTGCGGCAGACCCTGCTTACGAGTGCTGCACCTTCCGGGGCAGCCTGCTCTCGCTCAGAGCCGCTGATGGTGCCGTAAACTGGCGCCACTACACCATTGCCGATGAGCCGGTTGAAGTCAGCCGAACCAGCGTGGGTACCCGGGTACTGGCACCTTCCGGGGCACCGACCTGGACCAGCCCGACAGTAGATGCCAGGCGCGGCCTGGTTTACATCGGTACCGGCGAGAATTACTCCTCACCCGCTGACGGCAACTCAGATGCGATTCTCGCTATTGACTTAGCAACCGGCGAGCGCGCCTGGACCCGGCAGTCTACGGCAGGCGATGCCTGGAACGTTGCCTGCATGATGGCAGACAACCCGAACTGCCCACCGGAAGACGGCCCTGACTATGACCATGGTTCAAGCATCCTGCTGGTGTCGAACAGCCAGGGCAAAGACCTTTTGATCGCCGGTCACAAGAACGGCACGATCTTCGGCCTTGACCCCGACGAGGAAGGCGCCCTGGTCTGGCAGAACCGTGTCGGCCGCGGCAGCATCCAGGGCGGCGTACACTTCGGTCTGGCAGCGGCCGAGGGCAGGGTCTACGCCCCCATTAATGATATGAACAACACCTACAACGGTGACTACCTGGACCCAGCCAAAGC
>RGBY01000583.1 GCA_009919445.1 Planctomycetia bacterium | reverse complement strand
GTTCAGGTTGTCGAGGTCTTCGAGGCCTGCCAGACGCACGACGGCCATTTCGGCCAGGACCGTCGCATGGGTGCTCTGTCGCATCCGCGCGAGGCCGTGGTCGATGATCTGCAGCATGGCCAGCAGGGTCTCTGTGCCAGCGGCTTTTCCGGTCGCGGTGAAGTCGATGCCGTAGCCGTCGCCCGCGAGGAACGCTTCTGGGCCACAGCCGACGCTGGCAACGAGGCAGTCGCGAAGGGCGGCGAGCATTTGCTCAAGAACACCGCCGGCATCAGCGCCGCCGGAAAGGGCATCATCGAGGGCAGCCAGTGCCCTCTGGGCGTCACGGTCAACAACGGCCTGGATCAGTCGTCCAATCTTTTCTTCACTGCCGATTCCGATGACGGCCTGCACATCGTCAACGCTGATCGTGGTCGATCCATCAGCAGCCAACCCAAGGAGTTGTTCCAAGAGCGACTGGCTGTCCCGCATGCTGCCAGCGGCCCTTCGGGCAATCATCCCCAGAGCCTCTGGGCTAGCCTGCACCCCTTCAGCTTCGACGATCTGCGCCAGTCGACGGGTAATCGCGGGGGCGTCGACAGACTGAAAGTCAAACCGCTGGCAGCGTGACAGGATCGTAATCGGCAGCTTTTCGGGCTCGGTGGTGCAGAGGACGAATTTGACGTGAGACGGTGGCTCCTCCAGTGTCTTCAACAGGGCGTTGAAGGCCTCACGGGTAAGCATGTGGACCTCATCGATGATGTAGGTCTTGTAGTGTCCGCCCGCCGGCCGCACGGCGACGTTCTGCCGCAGTTGTCGAATTTCGTCGATGCCACGGTTGCTGGCAGCATCGACCTCAATCACATCGACATCTTGACCACTGGCAATCGCCTGGCACCGCGAGCAGGTGTTACAGGGTTCACCCTCTTGCCGGGCGGCACATTCAAGGGCCTTGGCATAAATCCGGGCCGCGCTTGTCTTGCCAACGCCGCGGGCGCCAGTGAACAGGTAGGCATGGCCGATCCGGCCTGATTCAATTGCCCCGGCCAGACCCCGGGCGACATGCTCTTGCCCGACCAGATCCGCGAAACGCTGCGGCCGGTACCGGCCGC
>RGBY01000582.1 GCA_009919445.1 Planctomycetia bacterium | reverse complement strand
GGCCCAGTTTGGCGATGCGGCTTTCGTAGTAGATCGGGACGGTGGCACCATCGGCCACGGCCTGCTGGATGTCGTACACGCTGATGTAGTCGCCGAAGACTGCCCGGGTATTGGCATCGTTCTGCTCAATCGGCGTTCCCGTGAAGCCAATGAAGGATGCATTAGGAAGGGCATCTCGCATGTTGCGGGCCAAGCCATCAATCAGGTCGTATTGGCTACGGTGGGCTTCGTCGGCAATCACCACGATGTTCTTCCGGTCAGAGAGGACCGGCATCTTGTCGCCCTTTTCCTCTGGCATGAACTTCTGAATGGTGGTGAAGACAACGCCGCCACTGGCAACTTGCAGCAGTTCCCTCAGTTGCGAACGGCTCTCGGCCTGCCTCGGCTTCTGGTTGAGCAGGTCACTACATCGAGCGAACTGTCCGCCCAGTTGGTCATCGAGATCGTTCCGGTCGGTGAGAACCACCACCGTGGGGTTCTGCATCTCGGCATTACGGGAGATCCGGCCGGCGTAGAAGAGCATTGAGAAACTCTTGCCCGACCCTTGGGTGTGCCAGACAACGCCCGCCCGCCGATCACCATCGGCCTGACTTGCCCGCACCGTTTCAGCAACAGCCGCCTTCACTGCATGGAATTGGTGGTAGCCGGCGACAATCTTTGCGGTGCGTCCTTTGTCGTCCTCGTCATAGGCCACGAAGTCGCGGACTAGATCAAGAAACCGGCTCTTCTCAAACACGCCCTGAATCAGCGTCTCAAGTTCTGGGATTGCAGCCGATGCATCGGTGGTGCCGTCCACTGTCCGCCAGACTTTGAACCACTCCTTGTTGGCGGTGAGTGAGCCAATCCGGGCCTGTGTGCCGTCGGAGATCACCAACAACTCGTTGTAGTTGAAGAGCGAAGGAATCTGTTCCTTGTAGGTCTGCAGTTGCTTGTAGGCCGACCAGATATCCGACTGCTCTTGGGCCGGGTTCTTCAGTTCGATGACCGCCAGCGGCAGGCCATTGACGAAGACCAGCACATCCGGCCGCCGGTTGTTGGTTCCCTCAGTTACGGTGAACTGATTGATAACGTGCCAGTCGTTGTTGTCGGGGTTGTCGAAGTCGATGACC
>RGBY01000581.1 GCA_009919445.1 Planctomycetia bacterium | reverse complement strand
CATCGACAAATTCCTGATTGCTCTCGATGTTGAACCGATGATCAGCCAACACCCCAGTGATGCGGTGGATAAGGCCAACCTCGTCCGGGCAATCAACCAGCACCACTTCCCGAAGTGCCGGGCTGGCCGATTCATGCTGAGAGTCACTCATCGCTATTCCTGAAACGAAGAGCGGGCACACCCACCCAAATTCTCACGTCCACGGACTCTCGACTGAAAGTCCTGCACCGCCGACGGGGCTACCCAAACCGTACCATACTTCTCAACCCTTGGCGGCTTAGGCAGCACGCCGGGCCGGAAGTTCTCGCGGTTCTAATTCGCGATGTTCTGGCGGGGCTTCTGCCCCGGCTGCGACTGGCAGGGCAGGACCCAGCAAATCATGCAAGGCAGCCTCAAGCCTGGTGGCCACTGCCTCTCGGCCCGCCCACTGCTGCATGTGCCGTCGGCTTGACTGCCCCAGGCTTCGGTATGCGGCATAATCATTCGTCGCCATGTCGAAGCTTGCACAGATCTGATCTCGCAGGGATGTCCAGACAATGCGGCCCCATGTCGTCAGGAGTCGCTGGCGTTTTTCGTGCGGCCAGGCTGCTGGCTCAGGGTGCGAATCGACCACAAAACCAGAATTGGCCCCGAAGTAATCACTCATCGATGAGTGCGCCGGAGACACCCCCGGCCGAGCGGCAGCCAGATGATTCATCAACGGCAGGCAGTTGCCCTCGGCCCGTGAGGCCTGCAGGTAGAAGGTTGTCGCCTGCGTGAGGGCCAGCAACTGCTCTTCACTGAGAAAATCACAGAGCACCACAACCTTACAGCGGAACTCGATACCTCGATTGAAAATATGCCGAATGACATTATCAACGCTCGCCGCCCGGGAGGTAATCAGTTTCAAAACAAGCGTGACATCTTCCTGGTGACCAAGCGACAGCAAAAAGCCGTTGATGAGGTCTGGCCAGTTCTTGCGGCCATCGTCTGGGTTAAAGATGCTCGTGTAAACAACCCCGGACAATTCGACCTGTGGCTGGCTTTGATACGGCAGGCGAATTTGTGGGCGACCTCCCCGAGCCCGGCTGGCGACCCGGCGGGTCTTGAGTTTGCGAAGGCTTTCTGAA
>RGBY01000059.1 GCA_009919445.1 Planctomycetia bacterium | reverse complement strand
CACCACGCCCTTCCTTGCCCCAGTCACATCGATGCCTGCTGCCAGCGGCCGTCTGAAAGCCTGGCTCCGCGAACCGCGGTCGTGGGTGTTGCTGGTGGGGGTGACGGCAATCTCGCTGGCGAGCCTCCGCGAAGGTCCGTCGTTTCCTGCTTTGCTGAGTAGTCTGATTGGCCTTGCCGTCTCTGCTGGTCTGGTCTGGCTCACCCGCACGGGGGCGACGGTGGCGCTCGGTCGGGAGGCGATGGGCATGGGTGATGTCACGCTGATGGCAATGGTGGGGGCCTGGCTCGGCTGGCAGCCGGCGGTGATGACCTTCTTTCTGGCGACTTTCCTTGGCCTTGGTCATGGTGTCTTTCAGATGATCCGGCACCGTGAAAATGAGCTACCCTATGGGCCTAGTCTCTGCCTGGCAGCAGCCCTTGTGACCGTCGGCTGGAGCCCGCTCTGGCGGCAGGCGGAGCTGTTTTTTGTCGATGCAATCCAGCTGGGGCTGATGCTGGGGCTGGTTGTTGTGCTGACAGCGGTGACCTTGTTTATTTGGCGGTGGCTGCGGGGTTTAGGGGAGGCGGCTGCCTGAGTTCGCCAGCTCGGGGCATGTGGGGCTGCAGGTGGCTGCTGATGGGCCGGCACCGGCCTTGCCCGTCAGGCCTGGCTTGTCTACTCTCCGCTCGCCGGTTCGCTCCTCGCTGGTCACCGAAGGCACATGCGCAGTTTACGGCCCCCTTCTCTCCTGGTTGCGTTGCTCCCTGCCCTCCTGGCGGGCTGTTCCCAGAATTTGCTACGGCGGGAGTCGACGCCGGCAGTCATCAATCTGGAGCCCCCTCCTGGTGTGGCTGCACCGGCTCATACCCTTCCGCCAGTAACGGCAAGCCTGCCTGAAATGCCTTCGTATGGGCATCTCGACGGGCGGCAGCTTGAGGCGGCGTTGTCCCGGAGTCAGACCGAAAACCAGTTGATGCAGGAGGAACTTGCAGCGGTCCGCGAACAGTTGGCCAGCACATCAGCACAGTTAGCTGCTAGTCGTGCCGTCGCTCGTCCGCTGTCGTCAACCGATGGGAACGCCGCAGCCGCCGGGGCTGCGGGGGCCGCAGCCGCGATGCAGTCAGCCATGGGGCAACTGGTGCTGGATGATTTGCCGGTACGGCTTGATGGGGTGGTCCTTCGCATCGAGATTCCTGACGAGCGGCTCTTCGAGCCGGGGACCGCAAATCTGCTCCCTGCTGGGGTGGCGGTGCTCACGCAACTTGCAACTGAAATTGAGCGGGTCTTTCCGGGGCACTTCCTTGGCATTGAGGGGCACCTCGACAGTGAGCCGGTCAATCCAGAGCGATGGGAGACGCCGCACCAGTTAACGGCCGCCCAGGCAGCAACCGTGTTTGACTTTTTTGCAACGCGAACGCCACTCGATGAGGCCCAGATGTTTCTTGTGGCCCACGGTGGGAATCACCCGGTGGTTTCCAATGCCACGGCCGCTGGCCGACGGCGAAACCGCCGCATCGAGTGTGTGGTCTACCCGGAACGGGCGCCCTAGCCGCTGGGAAAACAGACATCTCCCGTGACGGAAGGGGCGGTAGGCAGGCAGATCGAGCAGGTCCCCTTTTTTCGCTCCTCGGGCGGCTTACACTCGAGAGATGCTCAGGATCATCGACTACGGTAGCGGCAACCTGCGGAGCGTTCAGAAGGCATTTGAGCGTCTGGGCGTTGCTGCGGAAATAACTGCCGACCCGAATCTGGTGAGTGAGTCCGACCGGCTCGTCTTACCTGGTGTTGGTGCCTTTGCAGATGCCATGGTCGCGCTTCGGGAACGCGGTCTCGTGGAGCCGATCCAGCAGCATCTCGCGGCGGACCGACCCTTCCTTGGAATCTGCATGGGCCTGCAGCTCTTGTTTGAAACCGGCTGGGAGGGAGGCCGACACGATGGCCTGGGTGTTCTTGCCGGCGAGGTGGTGCGTTTTGATTTGCCAGACGGCTTCAAGGTTCCGCATATGGGGTGGAATCAGGTCCGCTGGCAGACCGATAGTGCCGTGTCCAAGTTGTTCCTTGAGGCAGGTGACCCGTCGCCCCACTTCTATTTCGTTCACTCCTACCATGCCTGTCCGGCTGATGCCGCGGTTGTGCTTGCCGAAGCAGAGTATCACCAGCCGTTCTGTGCGGCCGTGATGCGCGGCAGGTTGTTGGCCACGCAGTTCCATCCGGAGAAAAGTCAGGCCGCGGGGATGCGGCTGCTGCACTATTTTCTTGAACACGTCTGATAACGAAGGAATACCGTCCTATGGAACTCTGGCCCGCAATCGATTTACGGGGAGGCCACTGCGTGCGTCTCCAGCAGGGAGACTACGACCGCGAGACAGTCTTTGGGGACGACCCGGTTGAGACCGTTCGTCAGTTCACCACCGCTGGCTGCCGGCGACTGCATATCGTCGACCTTGAGGGAGCCAAGGATGGTGCAGCGATTCAGCAGGAACTGATTGCTGCCATGGTGCAAGCCGCCGGGGTGCCCTGCCAGGTTGGAGGCGGCATCCGTTCTCAGGAGATCATCGCAGCCTACCTCGAGGCAGGTGTTGCCCGTCTGGTGGTTGGGAGTGTGGCGATCGAGCAGCCCGAGGCTTTTGCTGAGATGACGCGGGCATTTCCTGGTCGTCTCGTGTTGGGGCTGGATGCCCGAGAGGGCCGGGTCGCCTCGCGTGGCTGGCTCGACACAAGTGAACAACTCGCCGTCGATCTGGCGCGGCAGTCTGCAGATCTTCCTCTGGCGGCAATTGTCTACACCGACATTGCGCGTGATGGGATGCTGCAGGGCCCCAATCTGCCGGCCCTTCGAGCGATGGTTGAGGCATCTCCGCATCCGGTCGTGGCCTCTGGCGGGATTGCCGGAAGTGACGATCTCCGTGCTGTAGCAGCCACTGGTGCTGCAGGCTGCATCGTTGGTCGGGCCCTCTATGACGGTGGGTTAAGCCTCGCTGAGGCGATTACTGCAGCTGGCGAGGGTGACTGAATCCTCTTGCTTGTTAGCCCGCAGGGCTTGCCCTGTTTGCCTGGGTGGGGCGCAGGGCGTGAATCCCGAGGGGGGATCGTCTCTGTAGCTCAATTTTGGGCCGGATGTGCGACGACTCTAGCGAGAGGGGCTCAGGAGGAGCCTGCACTCAGCTCGACAGGAATGCCATGGCCACCGATCTCCGCCTCAAGGAGCAGCTTCCCAATCTGACCCAGCAGATTGTGGAGACCTACCGTGAGGTGCCGACGACTAACTACCTTGGGCACTGCCCGCTGCCCAACTACGAGTCGATTGTGAACGCCTGCGAGGATCTCAAGGAGATTCTCTACCCAGGCTACCGGCGGCGGGAAAACCTGCATTTTGGCAACGTTACCTATCACGTTGGGGATCTCATCGATGGTCTGCATGACAAGTTGACCACACAAATCGGGCGAGCGCTTCGGCATAGCCTGTCGGCCACCCAGGAAGCGGCCGCGGCTGGACGGCCGGCAGCAGAGGTCCCTGAAGCACTCCAACACTGTGTTGAAGAAGCCGACTTCGAGGCTCTTGGGCAGGCCAAGGCCATTGAGTTTCTGGGGCAGATCCCTGAACTCCGGCGAATTCTCGCGACCGATGTTCAGGCAGCCTACGACGGTGATCCGGCTGTGCGGACCCTCGACGAGATTATCTTCTGTTACCCAGGTCTTGAGGCTGTCACCATCCACCGTCTGGCGCACCTGCTTCACCGGCTCAACGTGCCCCTGATTCCACGAATGATGGCCGAGTGGTCTCACGCCCGCACCGGAATCGATATCCATCCAGGTGCCACCATTGGCGATCACTTTTTCATTGACCATGGCACCGGTGTGGTCATTGGTGAAACCTGTGAGATTGGCAGTCACGTCAAGCTCTATCAGGGCGTTACCCTAGGGGCCGTCTCCTTTCCAACCGATGCCGAGGGGCAGCTGGTGCGGGGGACGAAGCGGCATCCCACGATTGGCGACCGCGTGGTGATCTATGCCAATGCAACTGTGTTGGGTGGCAACACCAGCATCGGTCATGATTCAGTAATCGGGAGTAACGTCTGGCTGACTCGGTCAGTCGATCCGCACACCACCGTCGTGCTGGAGAAGCCAAAGCTCCGGATGCGGGGAGAGTCCCCGTCGATTGAGTCTGACTATCAGATCTGATGCCGGTGGCACGGCAGCCATGGCAGCAACCAGTCAGAGTGGCCGCCTGGGTAGGTCGCTCACGCCACCTTGCCTGATCAGCCTCGTGCGGCCCGGAGTCGCTCGCGGGCTGCTGACTCGGCCATCATGCGGGCCTCAATGGCTTCGTCGCCAGTGGCCTGCTCGGCGGCCAGCCGCTTCAGTTCGGCCGCAGCCTCGGCGGGATCGAGAGAACCGGCGTCAATTGCCCGCTGGGTAATGATGGTGACCGTGTTCTGGCCAATCTCAGCAAACCCACCTTCGACAAAGGTCCTAACGCTCGTCTGGCCGCTGCCACCTCCGGTCACGCCAGACATTCGCACCTCTCCCGTGCCCAATCGGCCGATAAAGGGCGCGTGGCCAACCGCGACACCACGGCTTCCGTCATCGAGCGGCAGGCTGACGGCCGCAGCCTTCAGGTCAAGCACCGTCTTTTCGGGCGTGACGATCACGCAGTGCAGAAGTCGTTTCGAGGATTGGTCAGCCATGATGATTTTTGGGGGGAGGCGGTGAGAGGAATCAGGACTTGGCAGCCATCTTCTTGGCCTGCTCTTCAGCCTGCTCGATCGGGCCGACATACATGAAGGCCTGCTCTGGCAGGTGGTCCCACTTGCCGTCAGCGATTTCTTCGAATGACCGAATCGTGTCCTCAAGGCTGGTGATCTCACCCGGCTTGCCGGTGAAGACTTCAGCCACGAGGAACGGCTGCGAGAGGAACCGTTCCATACGACGGGCGCGGTGAACGATCAGTTTGTCTTCCTCAGAAAGTTCATCGACACCGAGAATGGCGATAATGTCTTGCAGTTCCCGATAACGCTGCAGTGTCCGCTGGACACGCCGAGCAACATCGTAGTGTCGGTCACCCACATACTGTGGATCGAGAATTCGGCTGGAACTGGCCAGCGGGTCGACTGCCGGATAGATGCCCTTCTCGGAAATCGAACGTTCGAGGTAGATGAAGGCATCCAGGTTGCCGAAGGCGGTGGCCGGGGCTGGGTCGGTCGGGTCGTCGGCCGGCACATAAACAGCCTGGACCGACGTGATGGCACCCTTGGATGTCGAGGTGATTCGTTCCTGCAGGGCACCCATTTCTGTCGCCAGTGTTGGCTGGTAACCGACGGCACTCGGCATCCGGCCAAGCAAAGCACTCACCTCACTACCAGCCTGCGAGAAGCGGAAGATGTTGTCGACAAACAGCAGTGTGTCGGTTCCGGTCGTGTCGCGGAAATACTCGGCCATCGTCAGCGCCGACAGGGCCACCCGGAGACGGGCTCCTGGTGGCTCGTTCATCTGGCCAAAAACCATGCAAGTCTGTTCGATGACGCTCCGGCCGGTGTCGCCAATCTTGGCGTCCTGCATTTCGAGCCAGAGGTCGGTGCCTTCTCGAGTCCGTTCGCCGACGCCGGCAAAGACAGAGTAGCCACCGTGGGCACTGGCGATTCGGGCGATCAGTTCGGTCAGGATGACCGTCTTGCCGAGACCGGCACCACCGAATAGGCCCGCCTTGCCACCACGGACAAAGGGAGTCAGCAGGTCGATGACCTTGATGCCTGTCTCAAAGAGTTCGGTCTTGGTCGACAGTTCATCAACTGGTGGAGCATCACGGTGAATTGACCAGCGTTCCTTGGCCTTAACCTCTCCGCCGTTATCGATCGGTTCTCCGAGAAGATTGAAGACGCGGCCCAAGGTTTCCGGGCCAACTGGCACGCTCACCGGGGCGCCGGTGTCGACGACGTCTTGGCCACGAATGAGACCATCGGTTGAGCCAAGGGCGACGCACCGCACCTTGCCACCCCCAAGATGTTGCTGGACCTCACCAACAAGATTGAGTTTCACACCCTTGTGGTCAGCGTCGATGCGGACGGCGTTGTAGATCGCCGGCATCTTCGACTCGGGGAATTCAACGTCGAACGTCGAGCCAATGACCTGGGTGACTTTGCCGGTGTTGGTGTCTGTGGCGGAAGCGGTTGCCATGAGGATTCAGCCTTGTGGGAACGAGTGGTTGTTTGAGTGGAAAAGTTCGTAGTGAGTTGTTTGGCGGCAGGAGGCCCGGTCTGTATCCGAGTGCAGGCTACTTTTTGAGAGCCTCGACGCCGCCGAGGATCTCCATGATTTCGCCGGTGATCTGCGACTGTCGGGCCCGATTGTATTGACGGGAAAGGTCACGAATCAGCCCCGAGGCGTTCTCGGTGGCTCCCTTCATTGCCACCATGCGGGCCACCTGTTCGCTGACGGCCGCATCGAGGAAGCACTTGAAGAGCCGCGATTGGAAGCTGGCAGGGAGGATCTCTTCGAGAATGCTCTCGGCTGACGGATAAAAGTCGTACTCCTCCGAGGCGAGATGGGCCTTCTCAGTTCCCTCCTCTTCCTCCTGCTGGGGTGGCTTCAGCGGCAAGAGCGTCTCGACGATGGCTTCCTGTTTGGCAATGTTGGTGAACTGGGTATAGACCACATCGAGACGATCGATCGTCCCATTGCAGTAAGCCTCAAGATAGGCCTGTCCAATTGGGGCAACTTCTGCAAAGGCCGGTTTGTCTTCGAAAGAGGTGTGCGACTCGTCAATCGCGATTTTCCGAAAACGGAGAGCAGAAATGCCCCGCTTTCCAGACACCGTCACATGAGTTGCCACCTGCTCGCTTGACCACTGGCCAAGCAGGGCCATTGCCTGGCGGACAACATTCGAGTTGTAACCACCGCACAAGCCACGATTCCCGGTGAGCACCAATACAGCAGTTCGCTGGGTCGGCCGCACCGCGAGAAGTGGATGGTCGACACCTGCGCCAACACTGGCAATGTTGCCAAGAATCTTGGCCAGTTGGCGGGTGTAGTCTCGGGCCGCAATGGAACGGTCCATTGCTTTCTTGAACCGGGCTGTCGCAATCAACTCCATCGTCCGAGTGATCTTGCGAATATTCCGGACGGAACGGCGGCGGCGGTCGAGCGCTCTGGCTTTGGCCATGGGAGGGTCCTTCCTGAGTCTCAGTCGGCGCCGGCGAGTGCCGGTGCAGAGGTCTGTGTGCCCTGACGCTGTCGCTTGAATTCGGCAATGGCCGCTTCGAGCAGTCGCTCTGTTTCGTCGTCGAGAGCCTTTGTCTCTTCGAGCCGGCTCCGCAGGTCCTTCGCCTGCTCACGAACAAAGGTGAGGAAGCCCGCTTCCCAGTCGGCAACCTCTTCTCGCTTGACTGCGTCAAGGTGGCCGCGGGTGCCGGCGTAGATGCTGAGCACCTGGTCGACGACATCGAGGGGCTGGTATTGCCCCTGCTTCAGCAGTTCAACCATCCGGTAGCCGCGGTCAAGGCGGGCCTGGGTGTCGGCATCGAGGTCGGTGCCGAGTTGGGCAAAGGCCTCAAGTTCACGGAAAGAAGCCAGGTCGAGCCGCAGGCCGCCAGAGACCTTCTTCATGGCCTTGGTCTGGGCTGCGCCACCGACGCGTGAGACCGAGATGCCGACATTCATAGCAGGCCGCTGGCCGGCGAAGAACAAGTCGGGCTGCAGGTAGATCTGCCCGTCGGTGATCGAGATGACATTGGTTGGAATGTAGGCCGACACCTCGCCCTCGAGCGTTTCGATAATTGGCAGTGAGGTGAGTGACCCGCCCCCGTGCTCATCGGAGAGCTTGGCCGACCGTTCAAGGAGGCGGCTATGGGCATAGAAGACGTCACCCGGAAAGGCCTCTCGTCCTGGCGGCCGACGCATCAGCAGCGAGAGCTGCCGATAGGCGGTGGCCTGCTTGGAAAGATCGTCATAGACAATCAGGGCATGCTCGCCGTTGTACATGAAGTGCTCGGCCATCGCCGTTCCCGAGTAGGGGGCGATGTACTGAAGTGGCGCGGCCGAAGAGGCCCCTGCCACGATGACGGTCGTGTAGTCCATCGCCCCGTGCTGCCGGAGAACGTCAATGGCCACGGCCACCGATGAGTCTTTCTGGCCAACCGCGACGTAGAAGCACTTCACGCCAGTGTGCTTCTGGTTGATGATCGCATCGATGCCGATTGCGGTCTTGCCGGTCTTGCGGTCACCAATGATCAATTCTCGCTGGCCACGCCCGATTGGGGTCATGGCGTCAATCGCCTTGATCCCGGTCTGGAGCGGCTCACGGACTGGCTGCCGGTCAGCCACGCCAGGAGCAAGGGTCTCAACTGGCCGCTGCTGGTCAGTCGCGATTGGCCCCTTGCCATCGAGTGGGTTCCCAAGAGGGTCGAGTACGCGGCCAATGACGGCATCACCGACCGGGACGCTGAGCAGTTTGCCGGTGCTCCGAACCTCGTCTCCCTCGTTGACCTTCAGGTAGTCACCAAGAATGATGACGCCGACAGAGTTTTCTTCGAGGTTAAAGGCAAGGCCGGTGACCCCGCCGGGGAACTCGACCATTTCGCCGGCCATGACGCCAGATAGGCCCCAGACTCGGGCGATACCGTCACCCACTTCGAGCACCTGCCCGACTTCGCGGACATCAATGCCGGACTGGTAGCGGTCGATTTCCTCACGCAGAACCGAGGCGATCTCGTCGGTGTTGAATTTCATGGATACTCCTCTGCTTTAGCCGTTCCGCGAGCGACACCAGGCTCGTGGCAACGGAATGGTCGTAGACGGTGTCCTCAACCCGCACGACGAGTCCGCCGAGCAGGTCAGGGTTGACGGCAAATGTGGCTGCTAGCGGCGTTCCCAGCGACTGCTCGATGGAATGAAGCAGGTCGGTCTGGGCGTCAGCGGGAATGGGCGACGCTGTTGTCAGAACAGCCTGGCGGCGGCCTTCGCGACTATCCACCTCGCGGCGGACGGCAGCGACAATCTCGGGAAGAATGCTGAGTCGGTCGTGCTGTGCGAGAACCAGCAGGGCATTGAGCGTGGTTGGTGACACCTTGCCAGCCAGCGTGGTGTTGACGATCGAGGTCTTGTCGCCCACGGAGACGCGAGGCGACTCCAATACGGCGACCAGATTGGCCACCTTCGGCAGAACCTCATCGACAAGTTGGCTGAGTTCCTCGATGACGGCAGTCCGGCATTGCTGGCGGTCGGCCGCCTCCACAATCGCCTGGGCGTAGACCTTGGCGAGCCGGGCCGCCCCGATGTCACGGGGGGCAGAAAGCGGCGTCTGTGGATTCGCGTGCTCAGTTGACATGCTGATCTGCTAGTCGGGAAAGAAGCGAGGGTCAGTTAACGCTGGGAGTGGTGGTCAAGCCGGCGACTGATTCGCGAACCATGCGGGCCTGATCGTCGGCAGTAATCTTTTCTCGCAGGAACTTTTCAGCAACGCCCACTGCGAGATCACCCGCCTTCTCGGCGAGTTGGGCGATGGCGTCGTCCTTGGCCATGCTGATTTCCTGGCGGGCACGGTTCTTCTCATCTTCGGCGGCCTGTCGAGCTTCCGCCACGATCGTCTGCCTCATGCCATCGGCATCACGGCGGGCATCGTCAAGCATGGTCTTGACCTCTTCGGACGCCTCAGCCAGACGCCGCTCGTAAGAAGCCAAGAGCTTCTTGGCATCTTCGTGGGATGCCTGGGTGGCCGCGATCATGTCGGCAATGCCCTGCTCGCGTTTCTCGAGGCCCTGCATGATCGGCTTCCAGGCTAAGGTTGTCAGCAGGCCCATCAGCAGCAGGAAAACAGCAAACGACCAGATTGCCAGATCGCTGCGGAACTCGGCCGGACTCTCGAAGGCCTCACGCGAAACTCCGGCAGGAGGGTTCGCACCAATCTCGGAATGGTGGCCGCCATGGTCACCATGGCCATCAGCGTGATGGTCAGCCGCATGACTGTCATGGTCAGCCGCGTGCGTGTCGTCAGCAGCCCGAACCGGACCGCTAACAAGCAATGTCAACGCGGCAATGAAACAGGGCAGCCACCGAAGGCTGGATGTCAAGCGGAACGTTGCGGCTGCTGCCGTGATCTGGTCACCGGGCCGTTCTGTCCGTTTTGTCATGTCGAGATTCCTAGCAAGAAGTAGCGTTCCAGGAAGTAGCGTTCCAGGCAGTAGCATCTCAGGCACCGGGCATACCGGCAGCAAACCATCAGGCTGGACGACTGTCAGGCGACGGCGACGGGCAAGGGGCGACGTCCCGTTTGTTTGCCTTATTTCGTCGAGCAGATGAACAACGCGTAGAAGGTGAAGCCTTCGATAAGGGCAGCCGCGATGATCATCGCAGTCTGGATGCTACCGGAGACCTCAGGCTGGCGAGCCATGCTCTCGTAGGCCGAAGCGGCCAACTTGCTGATGCCCATGGCGGCACCGATGACCACGAGGCCGACGCTGAAGGCGGCGGTGAGGTCAATCAAAGCAGTGCTGCCACCGGCAGCTTCCTGAGCACTGGCTACATCAGCACAGACAAGCGTGAGCAGAACAGCGGCCAACATGCTGGCCGATCGGGCCGAGAAAAACGAGCGAAGCGTCACGGGGTAAAACTCCTTGCAAACGTGAATCCGGGTTTTCGAGCCCGGACGGGGTGAAACGAGATCGGGGGGGGAGACCAATTCCAGTCACTATTCGACTTTAAAAAGCCATGCAGACTTAGAGAAGTCAGTGAATCAAGAAACGGTATCCTCAGGTGTCCATGTTCTATGCGAAATTGCCAGGTTTTGAAGGGCTGAGAGGGACGGTTTTTTGATCGGTTTCGCTCACTAGTGATGGTGAACTGCAGCACCGATGAACAAAGCCGACAAAAATGTGAAAATATAGGCCTGGAGGAAGGCGACAAACAGTTCCAGCACGCTAAACAGAGTGGCACTGACGACGCTGATTCCAGTGACCGTGGCCCACATGCCGGTCGAGGCAGAGGCAGCCCCAGCGATCAGGCCCATAATGCCCAGCAGCACGAGGTGGCCAGCCACCATATTGGCTAGAAGTCGCACGGCAAGTATCAGATGCTTAATGCAGAGCCCGAGCATCTCAATCAGAAACAGGCCGAAGGAGATCACGATTTTCAGGGGAAACAGATACCCCGGCATGAAACAGTTCGGCTTCTTTGGCTTCTTCCTCAATCAGGTTCCGCCGATTGACATGCCGGGGTATCTGTTTCCACCATGCCCAGCAGGTTGCAGCCAAGAACAAAGAAAAAAAGCGTCCAAAGCATTGGCACGAATTGGTCGCCGCGGTGGGCCGGGCCCGCGTGATGACCGTCGTCGTGTCCATGGCCGGGCGGATCATCAATCGCCGGTCGGGCAATTTGGTCCCGAATAAAGACCAAGATGGCTTCAAACAGATTTGCGAAGCTGCCGCGTGGTCTTTCGCCGGTGCTGAGGTGTTTTGCCAGCCGGGAAAAGAGAATGAGCATGATGGCGGCAACGACAACTTCCAGCAGCATGTACTTGGAAATCGCCAGCCCCGACTTTTTGGCGTAGAGGCTGTCGATTTCACCGAATGGCTGCGGGATCAGCACCTTCCCGTCCATGGCTCGATTGAACGCCCCGACATCGGTGACGTCCGGATGCCCATTGCGAAGGAACGCAGGAACCTCGTCCAGAGACTTCCAGTCATACCGCCACAGCCCCTTCGGAACCTCGAAGAAGTAGGCGTCTTT
>RGBY01000580.1 GCA_009919445.1 Planctomycetia bacterium | reverse complement strand
CGCCAGACAGAATGCCATGCCGGCTAATAGCCGTGGAAAACTCTTCACGGGCCTTCACCCACAGCTTGGGGCGAGTCGAAAGACTTTTTTACAACGTGCCGGCCATACCCCGGCCCAGCACCGCCTGCCCAAGGGCCAGACCACCGTCGTTTGCTGGCACCTGATGATGCAGCAACGTCTCGTGGCCGCTGGCGTGAAGACCAGCGATGGCCAGGTCAACCAGTAAGGCATTCTGAAAAACACCACCGGAAAGCCCGAGGCGGCCAGTTGCTAGACCGGCTGCGCGAAGTTCATTTGCCACCTCGACAAGCAGGCCTGCCACGGCCCGATGAAAGTCAGCGGCCACCTCGGCCACTGGCCGACCGGCCAAGGTATCGGCAACCAGAGCCGTTAGCAGTTGCTGCCAGCCGATAGACCAGGGCAGCCCATGTGACTTCTCAAGTGTAAAGCGATACCGTGCTTGATCGCTCTGCGCAATGCCGCCGGTTGCCACTGCCTCCAGCCGCAACGCCGCTTCAGCCTCGTAGCTGACTTCCTGTTTAAGTGCGGTAATGGCAGCCACCGCATCAAATAGCCGGCCCATGCTGGATGTCATCACGCAGTTGAGGCCCAATTCCAGCTGCCGTTCCAAAACCCCGCTGCCAGCCTTGCCAGCCGCCTGCACGCAGGCCAGCCGACAGTCCCAGTCGATCCCGGCCTGATGCAGCAGAGCCAGCGCCGTCCGCCAAGGCTTCTGAATACAGGCATCTCCACCGGGCAACGGAAATGGCGAGAGCGACGCCACCCGTATGAGCCCAGACGCTCCAGTCACAAACACCTCACCGCCCCAAATCGTGCCGTCGCTGCCATAGCCCGTGCCATCGAAACAGGCGACGGCGACGCCCGGCTGCTCAGTCGGTGGGAGCCCGTGCTCAGCAAGCAAGGCCGCAGCGTGAGCCTCATGATGCTGCACCCGCACCAGTGGCACGCCAAGCCGCTTGGCGTAGCCAGCTGCCCAGTCGGCTGAAAGATAGCCCGGGTGCAAATCAGCCACGACTGCTTCCGGCCGCACGGCCAGCAGTTGTTGGAAATGCTCGGCCGTCCGCTCAAGCAGGCTGAGTGTCTCAACG
>RGBY01000579.1 GCA_009919445.1 Planctomycetia bacterium | reverse complement strand
ATGGATGAACTGCGTGTCGAGTTTCCAGCCGCCCGGATCGGCAAAGCTCTCAGCCTCGACGAGAACTGTCCCGGCCTGGGATGTCGCTCCGAACTGGCTGCCGTACGTGGACATAACAGCAATAAGAATGATTCCCCAACGGGAGAAGCAGCTGAATTCCACTTTCCTATACAACGTCGCCATGAACCTGTTTCCTGTGGGTGGACCGAAAGGCTGATCGCAATTCCATCATACTACCGCTCGTGCCATCTCGTCGAAACTAGTTGATGTTCGCTGCGGCACCAAAAGCCCCAGTGAGGCCGCCCGGAGGGCGTCGAGGTTCATTGATTCATTCAAAATGACTGGCATCGCGGCTACCGTCGCAAAAGGATCTCCGCCGGGGGCGCAGATGCCAAGGACGCGTAGCGGAGCCCTCAGTTGATGCCTCACCACGCGACCATGTGTCGGCGGATTGGCACGAAATCGCGAGGCAACTTACTGCGGTTAGCTCCCGAAAGCCTGGCCCTATGGTACGCTTCGGATTCAGTGAGTTTGTGGGAAAACCCTTTGATTTTCGGCCGAGAGGGCAAAACCGTTGCTGGCAGCTGCCCATATCCAACGGCCTCGGCTGCTGCAAGCCGTGTTTGCCACAATCATCGGCACTGGCCTACAGCCGATCTTCGCGAAGGAACCGGTGTTGTCCCCACCCGATCAACAAGCGACTGACAAGGCCGCGCAGGTGGCGGACAGCGATAGCAGCCGCCGTCAGGCAGGCTTGTTCAATCTGCAACTCCCCACTGCCGGTGGCAAGCAGTTTTGGACTGACCATACCTGGCGGGATGGCTGGCGAATTCAACAAAACGCCGTGACTGGTCACTGGCGACTGCTCGACCAAGGCAATGTTCGACGCACTTGGGGCTCACGGGCTGCTTGTGAGCAGATGCTTGATCGTCAGCCGTTAGCAAATGGCCCCGCGGCACTCCACCACGTGATTCTGCTGCACGGTCTGTTTCGGTCTGCTGCGTCGATGCAGCCGCTCGCCGCAGGGCTTGAACGAGATAAGAAACACCGGTGCGTGTTATTCGAGTATGCCAGCACCCGTGCATCGATCGCTGAGCACGCAGCAGCCCT
>RGBY01000578.1 GCA_009919445.1 Planctomycetia bacterium | reverse complement strand
GAACTGTAATCACCGTATCCAGTGCCGTCGGACTCGACGACGAACGGCGAAAAACCACCAGCCAGCCCGGCACAATCCACGAATCGCCCGGATACATCAGGTTGAACCCGATGAAGAGATAGAGAATCACGCCGATACTCAGGTCCATAACGTTCTTGGCCAGGATATTGACCGCGTTCTTGGCCGAATTGAGGCCAATTTCGACCATCGCAAAACCGGCCTGCATGAACAGCACGAGCACTGCGCAGATAAACATGATCAGCGTGTTTAACGCGTAATCGTTCTCCGCGATGTAGGCAGCAAGAGGGTCCGCAGCCGCTTCGACCTCGGCCGCTTCTTCAGCGGGCGTCTCAGCCGCTTCAGCGGCTGGTGCTACCGCCGCTTCGTCCTGAGCCACTGCAACACTCGGGAACGCCGACACGACGAGCCCCACTGCAAGACACGTGGCGACTCCAATGAGCAGCCCGTACAGCCATCGATCCCCAAACGTCTTCATACAAGCCTCCGCCTTCAATAAGGAGTTTCTGGAAGGGAGAGCAGGAACGGCGTCCTACCCCGTAGCACGTAACACCGTCGTGGTGTGCGCAACCGCTACGATGAATCGAAAAGCAAAGGGTGTGCCAAAATCAGGCTGCGTCCTTCACAATCTCTCCAAAACCCCAAAAACATGCTGCATGGCAATCTTCTCAGGGAGGATCTACTCTCTCTTCGAGTGAGTCAGATTGCTTGACAGCCAAGCCTTCAGCCTGTTCTCAAGGCAGTCGTGCCACGAACAGCGGCAGTTCGACTTTGTTCTGGCTCAGAATGTCACCACCCGGGTGTCTGGCCGAGACACATTGTCACCGTCTATCTGCCGGCTGAGATCGGCATCGAGCTTTGCCACGAGGCGGCCATCGATGGCGAGACCGGCCCGTTCGAGGAAATTGGCCAGCAGCCGAAAGCCGCCCTGCGTCAGGATCGACTCTGGATGAAACTGCACGCCATAGAGAGCGGCCCGCTCATCGGCGACCGCCATAACCACGCCATCAGCTGTCCTGGCGGTGACCGCCAGGCCTGGCGGCAGTGTTGTCACATCAGCCACCAACGAGTGATAGCGACAGGCCCGGAGCG
>RGBY01000577.1 GCA_009919445.1 Planctomycetia bacterium | reverse complement strand
GCGGAGTTCAACGTCCCCCTCTCCGAATCTGCCTTCGTCCACAGCAGCCTTGAACTGCCAGACGGAAAGGTCCTGCTGGTGGGAACCGACAACGGCGATGTCGTCGTCACACGGCACTTGGCAACAGGGGCCCTCGATGCAACCTTTGCCGATGGTGGTCTGGCACGGGTGCATGTGCTCAACGCCGCCGATGAGGGCTATCGGGCCACGCTTTCAAAAGACGGCAAGATCCTCGTCACGGGCTTTGCCCACAACGGGGTCAACAACGACATCGTCGTGCTGCGGCTTAACCATAATGGCACCCTCGACAACTCCTTCGACACCGATGGCAAAATGTCGGTCAATCTGGGCGATGACGACCGGGGCTATGCCATAGCCGTTACGGCTGACGACAAGATTATCGTCGCCGGTAAGTCTGGCAGTGACATCGCCCTGATCCAGCTGCTCGGTGACTCAGACCAGTCGGCCCTGCCGGTCAATCAGGCCCCCGTCATCAGTGTGCCGGGAGCCCAGACGGCCACGGTCGATCAGCCTTATGCCTTTACCGCCTACCGCGACAACCTCATCAGCGTCACCGACGCCGACGCCGGTGAAAACCATCTGCAGGTCACCCTGTCGGTCGATACCGGCACGCTTACCCTCGTTCATGATGACCCCAGCGGTGGACTCACCTACACCACCACTGCCAGCAACAATGATGGCTATGAAGACCAGAGCCTCTCCTTCACAGGAACGCTCGATGACATCAACAAGGCGCTCAGCTGGGTCAGCTACCTCTCTGCCCCTGCCACCACTGGTGATGCCACCCTCACCATCACTGTCAGCGATAACGGCCACATCGGGACAGGTGGTGCCAAGGAAGTAACCGAAACCATCGCGATTACGGTCGCTGAAGTCGCTGCATTCGCGGCGTCACCAACGCATCACACGCTGGCCTCCGGTCTTGATACCACGCTCGCAAATGCCGTGCTCAATCGCTCTGAAGGGCTCGACGTCATCTACGACATCGAAATCCTTAAAGGTGATGATGCAAACACTGGCAAACTGGTCGCCGTTGGCGCGGTAAACGACCGCCTGGTGATCCTGCGTTTCAATGCCGATCTGTCGCTC
>RGBY01000576.1 GCA_009919445.1 Planctomycetia bacterium | reverse complement strand
GCGATTCTTGAGCGGCCTGTGGAAACCGATCTCGTCACGACCTTTGCCGAAGAAGCCATCGCCTTTCTCCGCCGTGCACTCGAGGCCGAATCACGTCGCCTGACCTCATCTGCCTGACCATTTTCAACGGGGCGGCGTCACGCCTGGAAAACTTGGCAGGCTGCCACCTCCCCCGATTTGATCGAAGTCAAGATAACGGGCATCCTGAACCTCAACCCGGTTGTGCTGCCGCCAATAGAGGATCTTCCCGGCAGAGGCACTTGATGTTGGGCCACCAACACGGTCCTGTCGGAACAGTTGGGCATCGGTTCGACCATCGCCCTCAAAAACCAGCAGATCCTTCATTTCGCTATAGGAAAGCCGAGCACTCCGCGCGGTAAATGCTGCTCCTTCCACAAGCACATTGCCACCAGCAGAGAGTTCAACCGAACGGGACGGCCGGCCCGGCACGGGCGGAGCCTGTCCAACAGAAAGCAGATCACTTGTGACAGCAACAACCTTTTCTGGCAACCCCTCAGGGGCATGCAGATCGAGGGTTTCATCCCAGCTTGAAACCGGCCCCCAAATGGTCTCGACACGCTGCTGAAACTCCATTTGCCGCTGATTCATATTGCCGGTGAAGCCACGCTGAAAATCAACTCCTAGGAAGGTGATCCCCGTCTGTTCTGTTGATGCGACCGCTGGCGAGGCGGGATTCCCTGGCAGACTGGGTGCACCGATTGGCAGGCCTCCACCACCTCGCCGGGTACTGGTCAATCGCCCAGGCCCGGTACCTCGCACGTCTCCCGTGAGTCGATCAAAGGCCAGATCACGGACGAAGAGCTGCTCGACTGAGTCAACCTGGCCATCCACCTCGCTCCTGCTTTCAATCCGCACCCCGTTGCTGCAGGCAACGCGGCCGATATCAGTGGGCGGTGACTGTCCGCTGCGGCCCTGCCGATCAAACTCAACCCGCTGCGTAAAGATGCAGTCAAGCGTGCCTGCCTGCAGCCTCGTCTGACCGCTTCCTGTCTCCACACTATCGATAAAGCGTGCCGTTTGGCCATCGAAGTCCATCCGCCCCTGCCAGGTGATGGCCAGCGGCTCACGACCCGCTGGCGGCAGATTTGG
>RGBY01000575.1 GCA_009919445.1 Planctomycetia bacterium | reverse complement strand
CGACCGAGGCTCTCAGCAAGGCCATTGGAGAGAGCTGCTGGCGACAGCCCTGTAGGACCCCCAATGTTTGCCAGCAACGGAACAGAGCCGACGGCGAGGGGCAGAGGGCCAGCGGCGGCGTAATCGAGGTCGATATTCAAGCGGGGACACTGCGGCGGAAGCTGTCGAGATGCTTGCAGTGTAAGGTTCAGCCCCCCAGCGACGAAACAGCCGGCGATTTTTGCTGTGCCGTTCCGCCGCCAGGGGCCGACCTGGGTTTCAGTTCACACTCAGTAGTCGCTGCTCACTACCTCACCACCGGCTCGGGAACTCATTGCTTGAAAAGTAGCTTTGTCCATTGAATCGGAGAGAAAGGCGACGTGGCCGTCCGCAAAGACCACATTCATGCCCCCTGGATGCTGGCTGTAAAAGTCATCGAAATGGCCACCCTCGTTGAACATGTGTTCGCCGAACCCAACCACCCGGGACGCAGCTTCGTCGATCCCTTCAACCATCCCGATCCAGACGCTGCCATCGAGTCGGCTATCTCGCTCACCCACGGCGATTGTCTTGCTCAGGCCGTCGGTAAAGTGGCGGAAGTAGATCCCCTTGTCGAGACCAGTGTTGGCAACGAAGGTGCCATCTCCCTCACTTGCCTCAACTCCTTCATCGTCGTCGTCATGATCTTCATGGGCCATATGCTCTGATCCAAACATGCCTGGATAGTTGCTGCGGGCGAGCGTTACGCCATCGACAGTGAACGTTTTCTCCGTCCCGAATGAGTCAGAAGGGCAGAGAAAAGTCGAAATGACGGCGACGCGGGCAGCGGCGTTGTCAGCATGGCCAATTGCCTGATTGAAATTCATGCCATCGTAAATGGCGTTTTCTTCCATGAAGGGCAGGATTTGCGACGCCCAGCCCCAGCCGGGGCCCTCATCGCCATGAATTTCACCACTTTCGTACTCACCAACCCAACCAGTTGGCAGTCTCTCATGATGGGCATGAGCATAATTATGCAGAGCCAACCCAATTTGCTTCATGTTGTTTGAGCAGGCCAGTCTGCGGGCCGACTCTCGAGCCTGCTGAACGGCAGGCAGCAGAAGCCCAACGAGAATGCCAATAATGGCAATG
>RGBY01000574.1 GCA_009919445.1 Planctomycetia bacterium | reverse complement strand
CCGAATCGTGGGTGTGGGTTCGTCTGCAGCAGCTGGCAGCGTTGGCAGAACGACCGCGGTAAGAAAATAGACGCAGTTCAGAAAACTAGTGCGCATTCGGTTCCCTTTTGGTTGGCAAGAGCGTGGCGTTATAGGCGCACGACTGAGGCTGCCCGGCCCGCAATCAGGCGAGCACGTCTTTCATGACGTGGCCATGGACGTTGGTGAGCCGTCGTTCCAGGCCGTTGTGGTAGTAGGTGAGCCGTTCATGATCGAGGCCCATCAGGTGGAGCAGGGTGGCATTGAAGTCATAAACGCTAGTGGGATTTTCAGCGGCCTTGAAGCCAAACTGATCACTGGTGCCGTGACTGTAGGCACGCCTGACGCCTGCCCCAGTGAGAAAGCACGTAAAGGCGTCGGGGTTGTGGTCGCGGCCAGTACCGTTTG
The DNA here is from genome assembly GCA_009919445.1 of Planctomycetia bacterium. Classification (GTDB taxonomy): domain Bacteria; phylum Planctomycetota; class Planctomycetia; order Pirellulales; family UBA1268; genus UBA1268. Next base: position 685 of record RGBY01000574.1, on the reverse strand, counting down.
CCTGCAGGAACGGCATGCGGCCAAACTCGGTGGCCCAGACCACCAGCGTGTTGTCGAGCATGCCCCGCTGCCGTAGGTCGGCAATCAAGGCCGCCGTAGGCTGGTCCATGATCTCGGCCTGCATCGCATGGGTCTTGAGGATGTCTTGATGAGAGTCCCAGTTGGTGATGCCGTTGCCACCGGAAGGATCACTGCCATTGAACAACTGGACCACGCGAACGCCACGCTCCAGCAGCCGACGGGCAAGGATGCAATTTCGGGCGTATGCCCCCTTAAGTTCACTCCCGCCCTCGACGCCATACGCCGCTAGGGTCGAGGCTGATTCATCAGCCAGGTTCATCACCTCAGGGATGGAAAGCTGCATCCTGCCGGCCAGTTCATAGCTGGCAATCCGCCCAGCGAGGTCGGCATCATCGGGATGCTTCTCAAGATGGCTGGCATTGAGCCGCTGAAGGAGGCTGCGGGTCTTTTGATCATCGGCCTTGGAGAGGTTTTCTGGTCGATAGAGATTGCCCGGCGGGTGGCTGGCACTAAAGTCTGTGCCCTGGAAAGCAGCTGGTAGAAAGCCATTCCCAAAGTTGTTCTTGCCACTGCGGGCGAGGCCGCGCGGGTCATTGATGGCAACGAATGCCGGCAGGTTCTCGTTTTCAGTGCCCAATGCATACGTCACCCAGGCACCGAAAGA
>RGBY01000573.1 GCA_009919445.1 Planctomycetia bacterium | reverse complement strand
ACGGGCTTCACAATACTGGGCAAGGGGGTGGCACTGCCGACGCCGACATTGACGCAACCGAGGCGTGGCAGGTCAGTACCGGCTCGCGTGATGTCATCGTGGGAGTGGTCGACAGTGGCATCGACTACACCCATCCCGATCTGGCCGCCAACATCTGGGTGAACCCTGGTGAGATCGCTGGGAACGGTATTGATGATGACGGGAATGGCTTCGTCGACGACGTCCACGGCTATGACTTCGTCAACGACGATGGTGATCCCTTTGACGACAATGGTCACGGGACACACTGTGCTGGCACGATTGGGGGCGTGGGGAATAACGGCATCGGTGTGACCGGCGTGAACTGGGAAGTCTCACTGATGGGACTAAAGTTTCTGGATGCGGGCGGTTCGGGTTCGACCTCCGACGCCATTCAGGCGATTAACTACGCCACGATGATGCGGACGCAGTACGGCCAGAATGTTCGTGTGACCAGCAACAGCTGGGGAGGCGGTGGATCAAGCAATGCCATGCGGCAGGCCATTGACGCTGGTGCCGCAGCCGACATTCTTTTTGTGGCAGCTGCCGGAAATGACAGCTCCGATAACGATGCATACCCACAGTACCCAGCCTCATACACCAGCGATGCCGTGGTGGCAGTGGCGGCGACCGATCGCAACGATGCCTTGGCCGGGTTCAGCAACTACGGCGTGACCAGTGTCGATTTGGCAGCACCCGGTGCGGGCATTGTTAGCACAGTGCCCGGTGGTGGCTATGCGTCATACAGTGGCACCAGCATGGCGACGCCCCATGTCGCTGGCGCTGCCGCACTCGCCCTGGCTGTCGATCCAACCTTGTCAGTGGCTGCTCTCAAGACGGCCCTTTTGGGCACGGTTGATGGGGTCAGCAGTCTTAGCGGCAAGGTGCTCACCGGTGGCCGGCTCAACGCAGGTACCCTGATTGCCAGCCTGTCGAGTGAGCCGACAATTCCGTCTGCGCCGGGCACTGTCTCAGCGAGCGACGGCACAAACCTGGGTGGTATCCAGATCGCCTGGAGCAGTTCACTCTTTGCCGATAGCTACTCGCTTTACCGAGGCGAGTCAGCCGACCCCGCTGCTGCGACAATCCTTGC
>RGBY01000572.1 GCA_009919445.1 Planctomycetia bacterium | reverse complement strand
GGGTAGATCGTCAGCGGTACGAATGGGGTTGTGGATGACCGGCCCTTCGCCTTCGGCGAACTCAAGCTGCAGACCCATCGGTTCCAGCAGCGGCAACAGGTCACTGAAGATGATCGCTGCATCGACCTCGAGCCGCTCGACCGTCGCCAGCATCACCTCGGCTGAGAGCGTCGGCGATTTGCAAAGCTCCAGAAACGTTACCTTGCTGCGGATCGCCTGATATTCCGGCAGATAGCGGCCAGCCTGCCGCATCAGCCAGACCGGTGGCCGGGGCACCGGCTCTCGCCGGCAGGCCCGCAGAAACAGCGAATCGTGGGCTGGGCTGGTGGCGACGGTGGACTGCGAAGGCTGTGACATGGCCTCAAATATAGGCCACGATGACCGGTCCCGCCTGCTCGTGCCGGGCCTTTCGCGGGCTACAATTCAGTATTGATCTGATAACAGTTTCCCAACCTGCGTAAGCCGTTCAGACCGGACCGGTGTTTGTCCATGGCTGATTTCATTTCCCGCATTTCCGTCGTCTGCTTTGCAGCAAGCTATGCCGTTGGGTTGGCCTTTGAGGCCACCCGGCTCTGGTTTCGCTCGGGCGTGCGTGGGGTGACGATGGTCGGCTTTGTCACTGCCGGACTGCTGGCCCATACGCTCTATCTGGTCTGGCGGGCGGCGACGGTCACGGCATTGCCGCTGTCCAGTGCCTTTGACTGGTACCTGCTGGCGGCCTGGCTGCTGGCCGCCGGCTCACTCTGGATGACACTCTCCAGTCCCCGGACACCGGTGGGGCTGTTTGTCCTGCCGGTGGTGCTCGGCCTGATTGGAGCAGCGGAACTCTCCAGCCGCGAACCCTTTCCGCAGAGCCCCGCCACCCAGACCTGGGGAGCGATTCACGGCAGCTTCAACCTGCTGATGAGTGTCGCTGTGGTGCTCGGCGGCCTGGCCGGCGGCATGTGGCTGATTCAGGCCGGCCGGCTGGCCCGCAAGCAGGCGCCGCTGCAGGGCTTTCGGATGCCCAGCCTCGAGAAGATGTCACTCTGGGCCTCACGAATGACCGTGGTGGCCGCCTGGGCCGGCGGCAGCGGCTTTCTCTCAGGGATGATCCTCAATGCCGTCAACCGGCA
>RGBY01000571.1 GCA_009919445.1 Planctomycetia bacterium | reverse complement strand
GATGGCTCGTCCATTGTGATAGGGAATTTCCGAGGCACCGCAACCTTCGGCAACACCACGCTCACGAGTGCCGGTGGTTCGGATGTGTTTGTAGCCAAGATCAGTGCTGATGGCGAATACCAGTGGGCCACGAAGGCGGGCGGAACGGGTGATGACTATGGGCCAGGCGTTTCGGTTCTTGCCGATGGCTCGTCCATTGTGATAGGAACTTTTCGCGGCAACGCAACCTTCGGCAACTTCACGCTCACAAGTGCTGGTAATGAAGATATCTTTGTAGCCAAGCTCGACCCTAACGGTGACTACCAATGGGCCAGGAGGGCTGGCGGGGTGGATGGTGAATACGGATATGGCGTCTCCGTCCTCGCCGACGGCTCCTCCATTGTGACGGGAAATTTCAAAAGAACAGGGACCTTCGGGGACATCGAGCTCACAAGCGCCGGTGGTTTCGATGTATTTGTAGCCAAGCTCGATGCAAGCGGTACCTACAAATGGGCTAAACAGGCGGGTGGACCGAGTAGTTTTGACGTTGGAAGAGACATTTCCGTTCTTCCCGACGGCTCGTCCATTGTGACGGGGAGGTTTCAGGGTACCGCCACCTTCGGCAGCACCACGCTCACAAGTGCTGGTAGTGACGATGTGTTTGTAGCCAAGCTCGATGCAGGCGGCAGCTACAAATGGGCTGCAAAGGCCGGCGGAACGGGAGTTGATTTTGGGCTCGGCGTTTCGGTCCTTGCCGACGGCTCGTCCATTGTGACGGGGAAGTTTCAGGGTGCCGCCACCTTCGGCAACACCACGTTCACAAGTGCTGGTAATGAAGACGTATTTATAGCCAAGCTCGATGCTGATGGTGACTACCAATGGGCTACAACGGCGGGCGGAACGGGGGCTGATCAAGGCAGCGACCTCTCCGTTCTTGCCGATGGCTCAGTGATCGTCAGCGGAGCCTTCAAAGGCACCGCCCACTTCGGCAACACCACACTCACAAGTACTGGTAATGACGACGTGTTTGTGGCCAAGCTCGATACAAACGGTAACTACGAATGGGCCACACGTGCTGGTGGAACGGGGGCTGATAAAGGGTTCGGCGTTTCGGTCCTTGCCGACGGCTCGTCCATTGTGACGGGG
>RGBY01000058.1 GCA_009919445.1 Planctomycetia bacterium | reverse complement strand
CAAGCTGGCTCACAACCGCAAGCTGGCTCACAACCGCAAGCTGGCTCACAACCGCAAGCTGGCTCACAACCGCAAGCTGGCTCACAACCGCTGTCACAGCAGCTGTCGCAGCAGCTATGACGTCGCTTGCACCGCTCGAACAGCCCCTTCAGGCCGCCAAACAGGTCACGCGACTTGCACTTCCGACCGCAGCAGCTGTCGCAGCAACCTGCGTCGCAGCAGCCATCATCACAACCACAAGCCGGCTCGCAACCGCAAGCGGGCTCGCATCCGCAAGCCGGCTCGCAACCGCAAGCAGGCTCACAACCACAGGCCGGCTCGCAACCGCAAGCAGGCTCACACGAATCACAGCAGCTATGGCAGCAGCCCTTGCCGAGCATTCGGTCAAGCAGCTCAAAACCATAAGACTGACTACACATGACGACACCGAGAATCAGTGCGCCGAAAAACATCGAACGCTTCATCGAGCCACATCTCCTTTGCTTGTGGATCACGCGAGGATGATCGATCCCGACCGCGCGGTTTTTGTCACCCCGAGGGTGTGATCCACGAACTCTTCTGCGGCAGGCCTGTCGAGCCAATCCGTGACTCGAGAACTTCAGGTTACTGCCGCCCCCTTTGGTTGCCCGACGGGCACAGTGATGCCCCGGGGGACAGAGGGGCTATCGGCGGACGAGGGAAACAGGCTTGAGTTGGCTCTAAGTTTTTTTCTGCCAACGACTTAGCTGTTCTGATCAGGCAAATGCTGCCGGGTGGAGGTCTTGTACCGGTGGTAGGGGATCAGCCCCGCTAACCGACAAACTCGTCCGTCGGAACCCGTTTCACCCGCAGGGTTTCAGGCCGGTGTCTGACAATTTCAGCGGCTTTTCCGGTTAGGGAGAGTCGTCGGGGTTCCATGGCGATGGCCACCGTCGGCCGTTACCGGTCGTCGTTGACAGCAGCAGTCGGCCCAATAAACTGCCAACCCGAGCGTCTGGCGGCCCAGGGAAGCAGTTGCCTCCATGGGCGAACAGGGAACACCGGTGCAATTCCGGGACGGCCCCGCCGCTGTGACCGGGAGATTGCCTGATTTCGAAGGCTGGTTTTCACGCCGGCTGCGAACTATGCGATCGACCCAGCCGACTTTCCAAGCCATTGTGGTGCATGTCACATGCCCTGCGAGAAGGCGTCGGCTGGATCTGCCCGGGAGTCAGAAGACCTGCCAGCGTTCAGTGGCGCACGTGCGGCTGCGAGGGCGGTTTCACGGGCACGGCTCGCGTGAGTGGGCTGCTGAGCGATCTCAAAAAGCGTGGCATCACCGACTGATTCCGTTGCGAAGTTGACGCTTCGCCGCGAGTGGTGAGGGCCGCATGGAGTGAACCATGGAAAAGAAGCAGGCTGCCCCTGGGGCGAATCGTGCAAAGGGGTCTCTGCGGAGGCTAGGCTCGGACGGCTTTTCTCTCATTGAACTGCTGGTGGTGATTGCCATCATCGGTGTCTTGGTCGGCCTGTTGTTGCCGGCAACCCAGTCAGCCCGTGAATCGGCTCGCCGCACCAGTTGTTCGAGCAATTTGCGGCAACTGGGTGTTGCGATGCATGGCTATATCTCGGCACACAACGATCGGATGCCGCCGCTCAAGGTAGACGATGACGATCGAATCGCTGATACCCTCGCGAATCCGTTTAACAATCCGTACGCAGGAAAAAGTACCTATTGGTTCGGTGAGGTTGACGAAAATCAGCCGGTTCTTGCTGATCGCCTCGACTTTGCGGGTGGCACGCTATCGCCCTTCATGGAGGGCAATGTCGACGCCTACCAATGCCCGAACTTTGGGCCTGATCAAATTGAGCAGGTTCGATATGGTCGGCTCGCAACTGGTTTTGATTACAACTCAAACCTTGGTCCGGGAACGGTCTGGGATTGGTCGAGTTGGCCGGGTGTTTCTCTTCAAGAACGGAATCTTCGGCATCGGTTGAGCAGGGTAGCGGAGACAACGCGAACGATTGCCTTTGCTGAGAGTGCGATTGTCTACTTCCTGGCACCCTATGCCCTTCGGGAAAACCTGGGTGGTCTGCAGATGCCGACGCAGACCGATCCCCAGGTGCATTTTCGCCATGCGGGTGACTACGCCAATGTGGTGTTTGTCGATGGACACGTGGAGTCGTACCCCTGGCGGTTTCGGGCTGGTCCGTGGAGCAGTGGGCCGCAAATCACGCAGATGAACTTTCATCGCATCGGCATCGTCTGTGACGGCTCGCCCGATGACGATACTGCGGCTGATGCCCTGTACGATCTTCATTAGCCAAGCGGGAGGTTTGCCATGAAAGACATTCGCTTCTGGGCGGCTGGTGCCGGTCTGACTCTGGCTGCCTGGCTGATCGTGCCTTTTGTTTTTCCCCCACGACCCCCTGCGGTGGCTGCGGAGGATATCCCGGTGATTCATTACGTCTGCCGGGAGTCTGGTGAAGTGTTTGAGCAGCCATTGACGGGCTCTCCGATCGAAAATCCTCAGACGGGTCGGCTCACACTCGTTCCGGCGGTCTACGATGCTCGTCGAAAAAAGTGGAAGCCAGGGCCACCGCTTGAGGTGATGCATCGGCAGGGGCTCCTGCAGCCAGTGCCGACAGAGTAATCTGCCCAGATGGCAGACTTTGCTCCGCACTCTGAAGACAGGCTGACTCTCCGCAAGAATGCGGTGGCGTGGGATCGACTCGCCGCCTCCGGTCAGCCGTTGGCCAAGCCAGCAGCCGATGCCGCGTTTGCCAATCCACGACAGTGGCTCGGCACCGGCGGCCCACCAGGAAGGCCCTGGCTGCCGGAAAGTCTCGTGGGGCTGGAGATTCTCTGCCTGGCTGCTGGCGGTGGCAAACACGGCCCTCTGTACGCGGCTGCCGGTGGTCGCGTTACGGTGGTCGATCTTTCTGCAGCCATGCTCGAGCTTGACCGGCAGGTTGCCCGTGAGCGGCGGATTGACCTCACCCTCGTCCAGACATCAATGGATGACTTGAGCATGTTTCCGGCGGAGCGATTCGATCTGATTATTCAGCCGGTCAGCACCTGTTACGTGCGAACCGTACGACGTCTGCTGGCCGAGGTAGCCCGAGTCTGTCGTCCCGGCGGGCGGTACCTGAGTCAGCATAAAGCCCCGCCGAGCCTCCAGGCTTCACAAAAGCCCAATGCCGCCGGTCACTACGAGCTGCTCCAGCCTCAGGGTGGGGCCAATGCAGCCGATCGAATGCCACTTCCAGCTGCGGTGCCGTCACGACTTCGCGAGCCAGGAACCGACGAGTTCATCCATTCGCTCACTGATTTACTCGGTGGCATCTGTGCGGCCGGCTTTGTGATCGATGATTTTTTTGAGCCTGCCGAAGCGGACGCCAGTTCCAGCCCCGGTAGCTATGAGCACCGGGCGAGGTATCTCCCGCCGTATCTGCGTGTGCTGGCCCGGCGGCAGGGGGCAAATGAGGCGAGGCGGCCAGTCTTGGTACAGTAGCGTTCTGAAATGGAGGACCAGATGATCTGCATGAATATTGTGCTCACAGTGAAACAGGCCAGCGACATTGAAACGGTGCGGGAACGGCTGACGGAAGCGATGCGAAAAAGCCGGTTGGAGCCGGGGTGTGAACGGTTTGACGTCTACCAGTCACAGGCTGATGCGTGCCGCTTTACCCTAGTGGAACACTGGGCCTCACAAGAGGCGCTTGATGCCCATCGGCTCGCTGAGGCCTACACCACCATCTACAAGCCAGAGGTAACTCCGCTGGTTCATCGGGAAGGCCATCCGGTCACGCTTCTCGACTAGTCCGGGCTTTGCTTTCGTCCATTCCCCGTGTTTGGTCTTTGCCATGCTGCTGCTGATTGACAATTACGATTCGTTTACTTGGAACCTTGTCCAGAGACTTGGCGAGATTGCGCCAAAGCTCGTCGTCGAGGTGCATCGCAACGATCAGATTACCTGTGATGAGATTGCAGCCAAGCAGCCGAGCCAACTGGTGATCTCGCCGGGGCCCTGTACTCCTGATGAGGCGGGGATTTCCTGTGACGTGGTCCGTCGCTTTGCTGGTCGCATGCCAATCCTGGGCGTTTGCCTCGGACATCAGGCGATCGGTCAGGTGTTTGGAGGCAAGATCGTCCGGGCCCGCCAGTTGATGCACGGGAAGGTCGATCAGATCGAACACACGGGAGCGGGGCTGTTTCGTGGGCTTCCCTCGCCGCTGGAGGCGACTCGTTATCACAGCCTGGTGATTGACCCCCCAACGCTTCCCCAAGAGTTTGAAGTTGATGCCTGGGCGGCTGCACCAGATGGCAGCCGCGAGATCATGGCCATTCGTCACCGGACCTTGCCGGTTTTTGGTGTGCAGTTTCATCCAGAAAGTTTTCTGACGCCGACGGGCTATGACCTGCTGGGAACATTTCTCAGCCTCACCGGTGATGCGGTGCAGGCATGATCGAGATTGCTGAGGCTCAGCGGCTGATTGCTGAGACGGCCGTGGTGCTGCCACCACGACGAGTCAGGCTTGAAGACGCTGTGGGGCAGCAGCTTCGGGCTGATATTGTCGCCGACGTCGACTCGCCTCCCTGGGACCGAGCGATGATGGACGGCTTTGCTGTCTCGGCGGCTGACTTTCCGGCACCATCTGCCCAGGCAGATGACTCCACCGCAGCTCATGAAATAGTTGAGCTCGATGTTGCTGCGGAACGGGCGGCGGGAGATGCCGCGGGGCTTACTGTTTGCCCGGGACGGTGTGTCCGCATCATGACGGGGGCACCCGTGCCGCCGGGAGCAGATGCAATCGTCCCCATTGAAAGAGCGATTGATGGAACGGCTGCGGCCCATGCTGGTAGTCGGGTGCGTCTGCAGGACCCTCGCTTTCGGATCGGGCAGCATATCGCTCGCCAGGGCGACTCGTTTCGGGCTGGTCAGACAGTCCTGCGGGCAGGAGTGAGGCTGGCGGCTCCCCAACTCGGTCTGGCGGCCGAAGCCGGGGCAGGCCATGTGGTTTGTTCGGTTCCCCCTCGGGTGGCGATCATTGCCACTGGCAGTGAACTCGTACCGGTTGGTGTCGTGCCGGCATACGGGCAGACCCGCAACTCGAATGGCCCGATGCTGGCTGCTGCTGTCAACGAATGTGGTGCAGAGGCTCTTCCACTTGGCATTGCTGGAGATAAGCCAGAGCCGTTGCGGGCCGCCATCGCTCAGGGGCTTGCTGCTGACATGCTGCTGCTGTCGGGGGGTGTATCAGCAGGAGACTATGATCTCGTGCCGGGAGCCTTGGCGGCTGCTGGGGTTGAGTGCGTCTTTCACAAGGTGCGACTGAAGCCCGGGAAGCCAATCTGGTTTGGTGTCTTTCGTCGCGCGGCGGCAGCCCCGACATTGGTCTTTGGTCTGCCGGGCAATCCGGTGAGTTCTCTCGTCTGCTTTGAACTGTTTGTCCGTCCGGCCCTGGCGATTCAAGCGGGGCAGTCGGCTGCGGCGGGCCAGCGGCCGGTCTTCCCCGCTCAGTTGCTGGCAGCAGTGAAGGGGAATGCCAAGCGGCCGGTCTATCACCCCTGCACCCTCACCCAGGAGCCTGCTGGCCTGACGGCTGAACCGCTGCCCTGGGGTGGTTCTGCCGATCTGCTCGGCCTGTCACGGGCCAATGGGCTGATGTTCTTGCCTGCTGGCTGTGGAGAACTGGCGGTGGGTGAGACGGTGACGGTGCTGTCGTTTGACTCACTCAGCAACCAGGCCGAGTGAGACAAGCTTGCCGAGACATTCATCGCGTTCGCGGCAGCGTTCCAGGTTTGTCCACGATGCATCCTGAGCGGCCATGAAGGCCTGCTGATCGACAGGGAAGCCCTTCCCGGCGGCAGCCAGTCGCTGGATGACACCCTGATCGAGGTGGGTCAGCCGCATTGCATGGAAGCGATAGTCGAGAAAGGCTTCCCAGCAGAGGGGAAAGAGCTTTGCGATAATTTCTTGGCCGATGGTTTCGGCATAGCGGCGGATCTCGAGTTGTGCGTGGCTATCCATACGGAGGGCGAGAAAGTGCAGCAGGTTGTGCAGGTCGACTTTCCAGTAGGCTTCCGTGTAGGTCGACAGGGGGAGGTCTTTCCGCGCTTGTTCGCGGGCGATGCCGGAGGCGAGACGTTCTTCATAAACACGTCGAGCCAGACTCTGGAGTTCCTGTTCGGCCTGGGTGAGGGGGTGGCCGTTCGTCGGGGAAAGAAAGCCGGCTGATCCCTGCCGGTTGCTGGTGGCCTGGCTTCTCCAGCCATCGTCCTGGGTGGCCTGCATAGAGTCGATGGCCAGCGAGTAGCGGGTGGAGTATTCATTGATGTTGGCAGTCCGGTGGCGGACCCACTGCCGCCAGCAGTCCATGGGAACCCGCACGAGAAACTTCACCTCGGCCATTTCAAACGGCGTGGTGTGAGCGTGCCGAAGCAGGTAGCGGATCAGCTGGCGATCGTCGCTGACCTTGCGAGTGCCTTCCCCATAGCTGACCCGTGCAGCCTGGACGACCGATGCATCATTTCCCATGACATCGACGAGCGTCACAAAGCCGTCATCAAGGACCGGAAATTTCTTCCAGCGGAGATCATCGAGGGAGACGGGGGTGGACGTGGTGGATGAATCGGCAGCCATGGAAAATCCTCGCAAAAACAGCAACTGTGAAGCCACAGAATGAACGCCCGAGCCATTCCCTGCAACCTTTGGCGATAACACTCCATCAGGACGCCATCTCAGGCAGTTCACGGACGGGCGAGCGCAGGGTCTCGCCCGTGCACAGAAAACCCCCGGCGCAAGCCGGGGGATCGGCCGATGCATATCCCCGGGCTTGCGGCCGGGGTTTCCTTACGGGTCGTTTTTAGACGACGAAGAGGTGATGCGGTCGTTGGAACCAGATCCGGAAAACCTGCGGTGGCCATGGATGGCACCGCAGGCGCGAAGGCAGCTACCGCTACCCCCACAGTTCTTGCAGCAGATTGGCTAGTTGACGGGCATCGTCCGAGGCGACAACGCGATCGATCCGTGATTTGGGAACTTCGAGCTTTTCCAACGATTTGGTGATCGATTCCCAGAGCTTGGTCCGCTTTTTGCCCTCGGCGAGATACAGGTCTGTCACCTGCTCCCCCAACCGCTGAACCAACGCCGTATCGAGGTTTTCGTAGTAGTTTTTGATGACCTGCCGCTGATATTTCGACAATTCCGCCATTCGCTGTTTCCTTCGGGGACATTCGGGCCACGGTGGAAGCCTTTGCCCGGGATGGCTACAGTATCGGGAAATTCCTGTCCGCCCATCGAGAGAATCCTATGCCGACTATCACCTTTGCGACGGAAAAGAAAGAAATTCAAGTTCCTGAGGGGGCTAACCTCCGCAAGGAAGCCCTGGCCGCAGGCGTGGCCCTCTATCCGGGAATCCACAAGATCGCCAACTGCCACGGCATGGGATCGTGCGGGAGTTGTCGGGTGCTCATTACCAAGGGCATGGAAAATACGAACCCCAAGGGCATGCTTGAAAAAGCCCGGCTGGGTGTGTCGATGGCCTACATCGGCAATGAAGAAACCATGCGGTTGGCCTGCAAGACCAAAGTCAACGGCGACATCACCGTCACGACTTGCCCCCCGGTCAACATGTTTGGCGAGAACTTTTTTAGCTAACTTTACGCCTGCGGTGCCCTCCGTGGTCACCGCAGGCTTGGGTTCGATCTTCGGGAACGCCAAGGGTTCCCAAAGATCGAAAGTTGATCGACAAGTGATCAACATCCGGCCTCGTGCCGGTGGTTTCACGCCTGCGGTGCCCGCCGCAGCAAAGGACCGTGGAAGGATGTGGCGTCGTGCGGCAGGTCATCGCCATCGTCAAGCCTTTTTTGGCAGAGCGTGTACTTGAAACACTCGCCGGTTTGCCGGTCGAGGCATTGGTGGTGAGTGAGGTGAAAGGGTACGGCCGTCAGAAAAGCTACCTCGATGCCACGACGGAACAGGATCGTTCCCTTGCGTTCCTGCCCAAGGTCGAGATTCAGTGCTGGGTTGCCGAAGATAGTCTCGATCAGGTTGTCGAACAGGTCACGGCGGTGGCCCGAACCGGTCGAATGGGCGACGGGAAGGTCTTCATTCTCCCGGTGACTGACGTCAGCGGATGAAGATGCCAGTTGCATACCAAATGCTGTTGCTGCTCCGACGAATGTCATAGCCAAAGGCAGTTTGTCGCCCGCTGACAGCCTGCCAGTGTCCGCTCGATTGCCGCCAGCAGGCAACGCAGTCGACGCAGGAATCGAGCAGGTCCTGATCCGGCCAGCTTTCGGCACAAACCTCTGACGCCCCGCCACCGGTGGCAAGCTGGCGTGACCGTGTAGCCCAGCCATGGTGACCTTGCACCTGAAGCCTGGCCTGATGGGCAGAGTGGGCTGCCGCTGCTTCAGCAAGTCTACGGTCGCAACGGCCGCAGGTGCTTTGTGGTGCCTCGTGGTGACGGCGGACAGCAAGAATCATTGACCGCTGCGTGAGTGAGCCAGCAGGAAGGTCGGCAAGTAACCCCAGATCGTCAAGTGAAAACTGATAATACTTTCCCGCTGTGCGGGGAAGGACCGATACCACACGACCCAGCCATTCATCATGGGCCTGATCGACGACGAAGACCCCGGGACCCTGCCGAAGTTCACGCAGGGCCGAGGAAGTGAGCAGTTGCGTTCCGCCATCTTTCATGCCGAGCCGACAGAAAACCCAGGGTGTTGATGAGGTCGCAAAGCGGGAACGTACGTCGGCACGAGCGAGGTAGCAGGCTACCGGGTCAGTGGCGGTGGTCGCAGGCTCCGGCTCGATCGAGACCAGCAGCATCCCAGCCTGTTGTCGGGCGGTTTTAAGGGCAGCGACGTAGCTGGTTGATTCAGAAAGCGTCTGGTGAGTCAGGGCGGGCTGCTCGGATACCGCTTCTGAGAGGACCGTCTCACCGTGGCCGCAGGCCATGTCATGTCCCCAGACCAGCAGGGCAATCGGCAGCAGCAAAAGTCGGTTCAGCATGATCAGCCCTGCTCCTTCCATCAGGTCATATTCCTTCCACCAGGAAGCCCGAACGTCGCCGACGCAGCAACAGCGGACAGTTTTGTGGCTGTCCGCCAAACCGTCTCATTCGAAGTCGCCGGCTGGAGCAGGACAACTGCCCCGCCTTTCCGCCGGAAATAATGGATGGTTTTCAGAAGAATCTGGGGAGGAAACGGGCCTGCCCTGGTTTCTGAAAGGCCTTAGCCTGCCGCTCTCGTGAGCCGTCCAGTGGCCAGGTTGCTGAGTTGCTGTGGAGTCTGGGCCGGAAAAATCGTTAGACTCCACCTTAATGTCCTATTCCCACGCCTTCTGGCCTAAGGGGCCCCTCCATGCGTTGCCTTTTTGTCTTGCCCGTTGTTCCCTTCCTGCTGACTCTTGCCTGGGTGACTCCGTCTCCAGCGGTTGATCTCAGTGATCTCAAACAGCAGCCGCTCGGCGAGGTGCCCGCTTTTGTCGTCCCTGCGGAAGGCGCGATGGCCGAGGCGGCTGACGACTTGAGTCAATCGATCAAGCCGCTTCAGCGGTTGTTGGACCGAAGTGAAAGCGGCGCCGATTGGCGGGAATATCTCGAATGGCCCCTCCTCGAGAAGCAGGCTGCATCAGGAAAGTCACTCGACGTTGGTGCTCTTCTCCAACTGTACCGGCTCTTCAATGCCTCAGAGAACGGACTCGAAATGCATCAGTTCGTAGCCGTTCGCCGGGCACTCGCCGCTGCGATTGAGGTGGCGGTGGCAGCAACAAACGAGAAGGCGGCCGAAACCTATAAGAAGCGAATGGAAAAACTGGACAGCCTGGTGTCAGCAGCAGCCAAAGAAGGGACGCCGACATCACTTGAGGGTGTCGGGCCGTTGCTGGCCCGGCTGACCGAGTCGCGGCAGGCTCCCGGCGTGGTGACACGGATTCGAAGTGCGGTTGACCGCCCGAATCTCCATCTCCAGATCAACAAGGAGGTGCTTGCCGCCGCCGTTGATCGCAAGGTTGATCGGGTGGCAGCGGTCAACGATGTGGTGCTGGGGACTCCCGTTCGTGGGACAGGCCGCACCAGTGGCATGGTCCTGCTCAACTTTCTGCCATCTGCCGACCGGGCGGTAGCCGAACTCAACTTTACGGCAACCAATCATGCACAAACCCGCAGTTCGAAGGGGCCTGTCACGGTCTGCACGGAGGGAATCACCGAACTCTTGGCGTTCAAGCGAATTTACGTCGATGACGAACGGCTTTGGGCTGATCCCACGTCAGCCCATGCTTCCACCTCTACCAATACCACCGGTATCGGCATCCGCAGTCGGTTTGGCAAAAATATGATCCGGCGGATGGTGCAAAAGAAAGTTGCCAAGATTCGACCCCGGGCTGAGGCAATCAGCGAGCGGCGGGCGCAGGAAAAAGTTCGTTGTGAGTTCGAGCAGGAGACTGGCGAGGCCATCGCCAAGGCCGCGCGTGACTACCAGCAGAAGTTCCGCCAGCCGCTTCAAGAGCGGGGCTGGTATCCCGAGTTGCTGCGGATGAGTACCACCAGCGATCAACTAGCAGTGGTCGGCCGGAAGGCACTCGTTGATCAGATTGCTGCCTTCACGTCGCCACCGGCGGCTGACCAAGATGCAGTCATGGCCGTGAGGTTGCATGAGTCACTGGTGAATAATGCCGGAGAAATCACTCTCGCTGGCCGCACCATCACGCAGGAATTTGTCGAGAAACAATTCAAGGAACGAGATGGTGCCTTGCCAGAGTCACTTGCCAGTGACCCTGATCAGCCGCCTTGGTCGATCACGTTTGCCAAGCGGAAGCCGATTGAACTCAATGCCTTTGATGGCAGCTTCAAACTGACGATCCGTGGCAGCGAGTACACCTCGGGTGAACGTTCGTTCCCGGCGATGGATATCTGGGTGACCTACAAGATTGAGTCTGCCGCAGGAAGCCACCGGCTTGTCCGTGATGGTGAGGTGCAGATTTACCCGCCAGGCTTTGAGCCGGGGGGCGAGGCCAAGTTGAGTGTTTCGGAAACCTCCCTGCGGAGGATTTTGCAGAAGCGATTTGGTCGGGTCTTCAAAGAGGTTGTCGAGATTGAACCGCTGGAACTTCCCGGTGATCTGGCTGTGGCCGGGCCGTTGCCACTAGAGCAATTGGACGCTCGCCGCGACGGGTGGCTGGCCGTTGGGTGGCGGGCGAAGGAAGCCGATGCTGTGCCAGCGACAGCTGCGAGCACGACTCCGGCCCCGAACACGCCAGGCCTGAACACGCAGGTGGTCAGCCGGTAGTTACGGCTGGCGACTACGAATTTTCTCAGTCAGCCTGTTGGCAGCAGGAATGGCCTCATCCAGCGGCAGTCCCTGGCGGATGCCAGGCCGCTGGTGACCAGCTGCCGAGAGGTAGGCATCGCGCAGCAGATTGAGCCGCTCGGTGACCAGCGGAAGCAACGCCTCGGCCCGGTCCTCGGTCCAGTTGTCAGACACACCAAGGCCATCCAGCACTGCCCGGGCAATCTGCCAGTGGCCAGCTGGGCCAGGGTGGACGGTGTCAGGGGAGAAGAAAAAATCAGGGGCAGTCTGGCGTGCCTGTTCCAAGGCCGCCTGCATAGGGCCGTGAACATCAATGACCAGCCAGCCGTCAGCCCGCTTCGAGAGCAGCCATTCGGTGTATCTTGAGAGGACGGCGTCATAGTCTGTTCCTCTGGCCGGTCCGAGTTTGTCGGGCCGCTGGTCGTAAATGGGAGGTGTAAGGTGCACGATCTTTGCACCGGCTACTGTCACGGTTCGGTGCAGCCTCTCGGTGCCATCTTTGAAGCGGCTGAATCGTACCTTGTCAAAAGGCTGATAGATGCCACAGTTCATGCCGTAGCAGGCCAGGACAA
>RGBY01000570.1 GCA_009919445.1 Planctomycetia bacterium | reverse complement strand
GGAACCGCTGCGGGGAAAACGGAATGAGCCGGCCCATGTCATCCACACTGCACGGTGCCTCGCGATTGCCCGGGGCGAGTCACTTGAGCACCTTGCCGCAACCACCACCGCCAATGCCTGCCGGCTGTTTCTGCGACAGGAAAGCTAATGACGGGTTGTCAATACAAGCCGCAACAATCCTTCACGGAATCGTGATCGCTGATCAACTGCCGGAAACCGGCCTCGTTCACCCCTCAGGAGATTACCCAGATGGTACGTACTCCCAGCACCATGCTCGCCCTCGGCACGTCTGCCCCAGACTTTTCGCTGGTGAACGTCGATGGCCGCACCCTATCATTGGCGGACGTTGTCGGTTCGCGGGGTACGGTCGTGATGTTCATTTGCAACCACTGCCCGTTTGTCAAGCACGTGGCCGATCAATTAGCAGCTCTTGGCCGCGACTATCTGCCACAAGGAATTGGCGTCGTCGCCATCAGTTCCAACGATGTGGCGACCCATCCAGCCGACTCGCCCGAGCAGATGGTGCGGGAAAGTGAAGAACGGGGCTATCAGTTCCCCTATCTGTTTGATGAAAACCAGACGGTGGCCAAGGCCTACCATGCCGCCTGCACCCCTGATTTCTTTCTCTTTGATGGCGACCGCCAGCTTGTTTACCGCGGGCAACTCGATGACAGTCGGCCAGATAGTGGCATTCCGGTCACCGGTGTTGATCTCAGGCGGGCGATCGATGCGGTGCTTGCAGGAACCCCTGTTCCGGAACCGCAGAAGTTGCCTGCAACCGCTGGAGATAGCCAGTTCACCTGGTGAACACTCGAAAACGCCGAGAGTTTTCAAGTCCACAAGTTGCCACATGCGAGCGGCGGCAGACCATTTCTACAGTCTGCTACCGTGGCTGTGTCTTTGAGCCCTGTTCAGAACTGCCACGGCGGGCTGCCATGCCGCTGAGACTCTGCGTTTCTTCCGGATCGAGGCTGGCTGCCCGGAGATTCTCCCGCTGGATTGCTTCGTAGACCTCCTGCCGGTGCACCGGAATCTCCGCCGGGGCATTAATGCCCAGCCGCACTTTGTCCCCTCGAATGTCAACGATCGTCACGACGATACTGTCGCCGATCATGATGCTTTCATC
>RGBY01000569.1 GCA_009919445.1 Planctomycetia bacterium | reverse complement strand
TTGGTGCACCAGAGGAAGTACTCCTGCTCAAAGCCGAACCAGAAACTGTCATCGTCATCGTCGATCGTTGCCCGGCCATTCGACTCGTGTGGGGTGCCGTCGGCATTGAGTACCTCGGTCATCACGAGGTAGGCATTCTTGCGACCAGGGTCGGGATAGATGGCCACTGGCTTGAGCAAGCAGTCGGAGTCACCACCGGCGGCCTGCTCGGTGCTGCTGCCATCAAATGACCACATCGGGCACTCTTCGAGCGTGCCACCGAAGTCCTTCCGAATCTGGGTCTTCGAGCGGAGGCTCTGGGTGGGTTTGTATCCGTCGAGCCAGATGTACTCAAGTTTCGTCTTCGTGCTCATGACTGAAGTTCGTCCTTACTTCAAGAGGGGTGGAAACGTGGAGCCTGTCGACTGCAGGACGACACGACATCGATCTGCAACCCTGTCGGGCCCGATAGAACCCATTGATCTGACAGAAGGCAGCCGCCTGGTCGGTGTCTGAGATGTCTCAGGCGGATCAATTAATCTGCAAACGGCATGCCAACTTCGGAGATCTTCTCTGCATCATAAAAATTGGGGTTTCGCTTGCAAGCGTTTTTGGCTAGCCGCCGGGAAAGCACGGAATCCCCGCAGCGATTGCCCAAAAAAGGGGCAGTGGCAGGTTCACTCCGGACGCAGGACGGCCACTCAATCACAGTTCCTCCGAGCAGTTAGCGGCTGTCGAGATAGCTCGCATAGTCGCCATCGGGGATAGGCGAGGCGGTAGTAACCGACTGGCAATACCAGTAGGCCCAGACGGGTGTCTGGCTGCCATCAGGCCTTTCTGCAAGCACAACCGCACGGCGGTAGAGCGGCTGGGGTGCGTCACAACCTCCGTATGCGTCGAGCGCGGCGAGTTGGGCGGCGGTTTGAATCTCCAGAAGATCTCCATGGACGACACCGGAACCCTCGAGGAGGCCAGGGTATTCACCGAGATCGACAATCCGACCTCGAATCGTGGCCGGGCCAGCCTGCCGCAATCCCTCAATCAGTAACCGGGGTTCTCCGGTCGCCAGAGTCGGCCGGAGTGTTCCGTAGACAAAGACATGTTTGGGCTCGGTAACCATTTGCTTGACCACGATAGCCCTTTCTCGAG
>RGBY01000568.1 GCA_009919445.1 Planctomycetia bacterium | reverse complement strand
ATCAGCAAGATTGACGAGGCCTCAGCCAAAGAGACGCTGAAAACCTTTGAGGAACTCGGGCTGCTTGAGGAAGAGCTCGATGAGCTCAAGCAGACAGCCTGCTCGGCTGACTATCGCATGGGAGCAGGACCACAGTGAAACACCTGGCCGAATACCGTGACGGCCCCAAGGCTCGGAGGCTGGCTGCCGAGATCAGCCGACTGGTGACGCAGCCTTGGTCAATCATGGAAATCTGCGGAGGCCAGACCCATTCAATCATCCGCAACGGCATTGACCAACTGCTGCCACCTGAAGTTGAACTAATTCACGGGCCCGGCTGTCCGGTCTGCGTGACGCCGGTTGAGACGATCGACCGGGCCCTCGCGATTGCACGACTGCCAGAGGTCACATTCTGTTCCTTCGGCGACATGCTGCGGGTCCCCGGCTCGCGGGAGAGCCTGCTCGACGTGAAGGGCAGTGGCGGGGACGTCCGCATGGTCTATTCACCACTCGATGCTGTGAAACTGGCGGCTGCTCGCCCTGAACGGCAGGTCGTCTTTCTAGCGATTGGGTTTGAAACAACAGCCCCGGCCAATGCCATGGCGGCAAAGCTGGCCCATGATCGTGGCCTCAAGAATTTTTCACTGCTTGTCTCGCATGTGCGGGTGCCACCGGCGATCAGGGGCATCATGACCTCACCCGGCTGCCGGGTGCAGGCCTTTCTGGCGGCGGGCCATGTCTGTAGCGTGATGGGAATGACTGAATATCCACCGCTGGCGGCTGAGTTCGAGGTACCGCTTGTGGTGACCGGCTTTGAGCCGCTCGATCTGCTCGAGGGCATCCGCCGGGCGGTGGCTCAGTTGGAGGCAGGACGGGCCGAATGTGAAAACGCCTATTCCCGGGTGGTGACTGAGCAGGGCAATCTCAGCGCCCAGCAGGTGATAGCCGAGGTATTCGAGCCCTGCGACCGCAGCTGGCGTGGCATTGGCACCATTCCAGATAGTGGCTGGCGGCTGGCGGCAGCCTATCGAAACCTTGATGCCGAACTGCGGTTTGGTGTTGGGAAACTTTGTGCCGATGAGTCACCACTGTGTCGCAGTGGCGAGGTGCTCCAGGGTACGCTCAAGCCAAACCAGTGCCCAGCCTTTGGCCGCGAG
>RGBY01000567.1 GCA_009919445.1 Planctomycetia bacterium | reverse complement strand
GCCAACCAGCCAACTCCAAGACCAGACCGAGTCAAAAGATTGCGACGGGTCAGAGCTGAAGTGGATAGCGAATCAATCATGGGCAGCTCCCCTCTTTCCACTCAGTCAACGTATTGAAACTCAGCCGTCGCCAGGAGGGCCTGAGCCAACTGCGGCCACGGCCCAAAGTCAGAGCCAGCCTCCACAGCCTGCCCTTCCAGCCAGGCCCTCGCCATGGCCTGCTCCTGCATCGTTGGCGACCGTGCGAAGACCACTCGCCAGAGGGCATCCAGACGATCCTCTGCTTCACCCTGCGCGATCTGCCCTGACCGGGCAGCAGCCTGCCTGGCGGCTTCAATCACCAGGGGAGCATTGAGCGCCACCAGCCCCTGCTGGGGTACGGTGGTCTGCGGTCGCATGTGTACCGCCGTGTCTGGACTGGCAATGTCAAAACTCCGGAGGACACCCGGTACGTCCTGTCGATCAATCCAGCTGTAAAGCGTGCGGCGGTCACGTGACTGAAAGCTGAGTGGGTCACTTCCCGGGCCACCCCGTGAAGTTGCCTGGAGGGTGCCCGCAACGAAAAGCAGGCTGTCTCGCCACGCCTCCCAGGAGAGCCGACGGCGATTAGCACGGCTGAACAAATGATTGTCAGGGTCACGGGCCAATGTCTCGGGACGCGGTGTTGATGCCTGTTGCCAGGTCTGCGTCAGCAGAATCTCACGATGCAGCCACCGCAGGCTCCAGCCGCCTTCGTCTACAAAGCGGCAGGCCAGATCATCGAGCAATTCAGGATGACTTGGCTGCTCTCCACGCAACCCAAAGTCACCCGGGGTGGTGACCAGCCCACGGCCAAAGTGATGGGCCCAGACCCAGTTGACCAAAACCCGCGGGGTCAGTGGGTTATCGACTGAGACGATCGCCTGGGCCAGATCGAGTCGGCCACTGCTGCCCCGATCGACCTCGGCACCTCCGAGTACCACCGGCAGCCGACGTTTCTGGACGTCACCCCGGCGGCGTGGATCTCCACGGAGGAACACGGGGCTGTCGATCGGTTTTGATTTGTCGACCAACACCATTGCCCGAGGCGGTCCACCCGGAGCTTCCGCACAGTGATTGATGACTGCCCGCTTGAGTGCCCGCTGCTTGTCCTGTTCAGA
>RGBY01000566.1 GCA_009919445.1 Planctomycetia bacterium | reverse complement strand
ACTTTTCGCTGCTCGGCGTTGTTCGTCGATCTGCGCCAGCTTGTTCTCGACGGTTTCAACTTGCCGGGCCCGCAGCTGGAGTTCACGGTCAAGGGGCTGCAGTGCTGCCCGAAAACTCGCCAGCTCAGGATGCTGATCCAGAAAAGCCACAAGCGCCGCCTCGGCATCCTCGACTGGCTGGAACAGCATGGCCATGGCCTCCGGTGTCAGGTTGTTCTGGTCGACCCGGCTGAGATAGGCACTTGCTATCTCGTTCGCGAGTCTGGCTGCAGTGACCGAGACGCGTGCCTGGACGGTAATGTCCAGCCAGCCCTCGCCCGGCCTGGCCTCAACCGTCAGGTTCTGCTTCAGCATCGTTGGCACATCGGTGCTTTCACTGGTCAGCTCCTGCAACCAGCTGCGTAAATCGTCAGGTTGCGGCTTCACCACACGTGTCACTTCTGCAATGAGGTCACCGGACCGGATAATCAGGATGCCATCGGCATCACCCTTCACCGTCGCCGTCGCGAGATAAACCGGCGGCATCGCGGCCACAAACAGTCCGGCCAGCAGCGTGACCACTACAGCGGTAAGCAGTGCATTCCAGATCAGGTTTACCGTGGCTTTCATGAGTCTCTGCGGCTTTTAGCTGGACTGAGCTTATGGATATTGGCTGAAAATTTCTAGGAAGACTTTGCTACCATAATCGGGTCAACCGGCCGGTCCCTTATGCAGAAAAGCCTAAACACGAGCACGACACTGCTTTTCGCTGTCTTCATCGCAGGACTCGTGATTGCACCCTGGCCCATGGGCAGCAACCGCGACTGGGCCTGGCCGCTGTTGAGCTGCCTGTACCTGTTGATCAGCCTGAGCCTGTTGTTTCGCCTGTCGGCACCGGCGACGCATCACGCGCGTATCGTTCTCGTCCTGTTCGCCACATTACTGCTGTGGATCGCCTTCCAGTGGCTGGGCGTGCCTGGCGTCAATCACGGTATCAGCGTCGCCCCCTTTAAGACCCGCACTGACTTCCTGCTGACGCTGACCTACGCCGCCACTTTTTACGCCACAGTCAGCCTCGTACAGACAGACGATCGCATCAGGCAGGTTGCCTATGCGGTCGTTATTGTCGGGCTGTTGCAGGCCCTGCTCGGCGGCGCACA
>RGBY01000565.1 GCA_009919445.1 Planctomycetia bacterium | reverse complement strand
CAGAACGTTGCTGGTGACGGTTGGGTGTTGGTAGGAGATGCCTTCGGGTTCCTGGACCCGCTCTATTCATCGGGTATTCTGCTGGCCCTGAAAAGTGGTGAACTTGCTGGTGATGCCGTGGTGGCAGCCTTGCATGCGGGGGACCCGTCAGCCGCTCGTTTAGGAGCCTGGCAGGACGAGTACGTTCGGGGTATGGACCGCATGCGGCGGCTGGTTTGCGAGTTTTATGACGGCTTCAATTTTGGCAAATTCGTGAAACGGTTTCCCCATCTCCGAGGCCACGTTACCGATCTTCTCATTGGCGATTTGTTCAACGACCGCATTGATGAAATCATCGAACCGCTTGAGCAGCTGCGGGCAGAAGAGGCAGCCTCCGTGTCTTGATGACTCGTGCCCCAAAATTTTCAGCTGAGAAGAACCCAGGCCGGTGGTTTCCCTGATAGCACGACGAGCTCTTCTCGCAATTTTATTGACCGGTGCCAAAGCGATGCACCATGACATGCCGGTAGGTCTGACCAGGATCGAGCCGGCCTGATGGCCAGTCGTCATGCCAGGGAGCATAGTTGATGGCGTCTGGAAAGCATTCAGTTTCCAAGCAGATTGCCCCGTGCTGCCGGTAGGCTGTGCCACCCTTCCCGGTAAGTGAGCCGTCGAGGAAGTTAGCCGTGTAGATCTGGATCCCCGGCTGGTCAGTGAGGATCTCAAGGCTACGACCACTGACGGGTTCGATGAGGGTAACCGCTGGATGGAGACTGCCGTCGGGCTGCCAGTTGTCGAGCACCAGGCAGTGGTCAATTCCGCCCTGTGGAGCACCCTCTGGTGAGGGCGTGAGCCTAGCGATGGCGTCGCGAAGAGCTACTTGTTCTGGTCGTGTTGGTCGAAAATCAAAGGGTGTATTCGAGACCGGGGCGAGTTGGCCGGTCGGGATGCCACCTGCATCCAGAGGCAGGTAGCAGTTGGCATGTGCGGTAAGCTGGTGATTGCCGATGCCACCTGCGTCGTGGCCAGCGAGATTCCAGTAGGAATGATGCACGAGGTTCACCACAGTTGGCGCATCGGTCTGAGCCTCCATCTCAACCCAGAATTCACCGGCCGGGGTCAGGGTGTAGCGGACTCGGGCGGTGAGTTGCCCAGGGTAG
>RGBY01000564.1 GCA_009919445.1 Planctomycetia bacterium | reverse complement strand
GGCCGGAAGGCCACTGTCGTGCTGCTTGAGGCGGCAGCACCGCCCGACCAGGCCGAATCAGACCCGCCAGCCGAGGCAATCCTTGGCGGTGTGCTGCCACTGGAAGACGGCAAGGCCCTGTTCGTGAAGTTCCGCGGCGGGGCCGATGTAGCCCGTCGGGAACGGGCCAATTTTTTGAAGTTCGTTGCCTCACTGCGAATGCCCTGACGAGCTACCGCGGGATTGGGCACGTCGCCCCAAGCCATTTCCCTCACCCCAAGGACTATCAGCCATGGCCACCGGAACGATGCCACTGCCGTCGTTTGCGACGCCGCGACGGGAAACCTCTTCGGTGACACTCGCCGAACGAGGCTGGGCTCTGCTCAAGGCTGCCGGCTCACTGAAGATCACGGTCGTCATGTTTCTGGCCGCGACCTTCCTGCTGTTTGTCGGCACGCTGGCGCAGGATGAAAAAAACCTGCCTGAAGTGAAGGCAGAGTATTTCAACAGCTGGCTGGCCAAGGTGCCCTTCTCGGACTTCTTCCCGGTTACCATTTTTGGTGAGTCGAGCCTGACCGGCTGGTTTCCTTTCCCCGGCGGGGCGACGATTGGGCTGGTGATGCTGATCAACCTGATTGCTGCGAAGGTGACCCGCTTTCACATTGCCGCCAAGGGATCGCGGCTGCTCTGGGGCACGGCGGTGTCGCTGGTTGGTGGCCTGCTGGCACTGCTCGTGATTTTCACCGGCCACCAGACCGACGGCCTGCAAGGGAAGCCGCCGATCTCCTACGAGACGGTCTGGCGGCTGTTGCAAATGGGGTCGGTGGCTGGCACGGCCGGCCTGGCGGCGGCTGCCTGGAGGGCGAAGCGGAAGCTGGTGCGGCTCGGGCTGGCGGTGACGGCGGCCAGCTGTGCGGTGGCGGCGGCCGGCATGTTGTTTGGCGGTGAGGCCTGGCGGATGAACGACCCGGGCCTGCGGATCATGTGGCAGCTGATTCAGTCGAGCGTCGCTTCGCTCGTGCTGCTGGCCGGCCTGGTGATGGTCTTCGGTGTCCGCGGCGGCAACGTGCTGATTCACATTGCGGTTGGCCTGCTGATGTTTGGCCAGTTCGCCTTTGGGGACCGGCAGATTGAAGAGCGGATGAACTTGATTGAGGGGC